>PAOV01000012.1 GCA_002708145.1 Chloroflexota bacterium | reverse complement strand
TAAATTAATTAAAAAAGCTCGAACAATAGATTTAAAAGGAGCTACAGTTATTCCTGGATTTATTGATGCACACTTTCACTTAAAAAATTATGGGAAAAGGTTAGAGCAATTAAATTTAAAAGGAGTGCGTTCATTGCAAGAAATAGAAACTCTGATTAAAGATAAATTACAGCATGTTAAAAAAAATGAATGGATTTTAGGTTTTGGGTGGGATCAAAACTTATGGAAACATAAACGTTTTCCTCAATCTGCTTTTTTAAATTCCATTGCACCTAATAATCCAATTTATTTTACGCGCATTGATGGCCATGCTTCCTGGGTTAATGATGCAGCAATTAGCAGAGCTAATGTAACAATTAATCAAATGAATAATATTGATGGGGGAAAAGTAATTAATAATTGCGTTGTTGTAGATAATGCGATGGGAGTATTTAAAAATTATTTACCCAAAGAGAATAAAGAACAAGTTAAAAAATGGATTTATTCTGCAACAAAAAAAGCAGCTCAAATGGGAATTACAGGAGTCCACGATGCTTGGCAGGACAGAACAACTGTAGAAGCTATTATTGAATTAATAAATGAAAATAAATTCCCTATTAGATGCTATGGAATGCTATCTGGCAATGATCGCCAGCTATTAAATGAATTTTTTAAAAAAGGACATTATCAAAATGATTATTTAACCATAAGGTCGGTTAAAGCATTTATTGATGGAGCATTAGGTAGCCGAGGAGCTGCCTTACATGAACCGTATTGCGACGACCAACATAATTGTGGCTTAATATTGATTAGCAAAGAAGAATTTGCCAATTTAGCAAAATTATGTTATAAAAATAATTTTCAATTAAACACCCACGCTATTGGAGATAGAGGAAATGACTATGCTTTAACCCATTACGCTAATACCTTAGGTAAAAATAATGATCGTAGATGGAGAATTGAACATGCTCAGATGGTTGCAGATAGCGATATAATGCGTTTTAAAGAATTTAATATTCTGCCATCTATGCAGCCGAGCCATTGCACCAGTGATATGAGGTGGCTGCCAGAAAGAATTGGCCATCATAGATTAAATTTAATATCTCGTTGGCAATCTTTTATTAATGCTGGATTAAAAATCCCAGGAGGATCAGATTGCCCAATTGAAACGGGCAATCCCTTGTTTGAATTTTATGCTGCCGTGACCAGACAGGATCATTTCGGCTGGCCAAAGGAAGGTTTTCAATCTCAAGAAAAAGTTACTCGTCATAATGCTCTTAAAATGTTTACATCGTGGGCAGCATACGGAGGCTTTGCTGAACAAAGAAGAGGCAAGATAGAAAAAGGCTTCGATGCAGATCTAACAATTATTGATAACAACATTTTATCAGTTAATCCGCAAGATATTATAAAAAGTAAAGTGCTATACACCATTGTTAGCGGACAAATTTTTTGTTAGATACTTTTAAATAATTTTTTTAACTTATGAATTCACTTTTTTACACTCAATTGTTTAATTGCTAAGAGGAGAGCTGTTATACATTTTTGGACTAAATATTCATTATTTTTTGTGTTTTTACAATATTGCTTTATGCAAGAAGTGTGCAGTCACTCAGCTCCTGTTCTTGTTGATGGGAATAAATATTTAGATCAAATTAATTATTTAACCGTCATAGAGCATTCTGGAGAAATTTGGGGTCGAGATTTTAATGAAGATACATGGAATAATATTCTAAATGAATCCTTGCAAGAGAGCTGTTTAAATTATTTTAAATTTTATTTTAAAACGAACATACAGCCCGTTGTTTTAAAAAAATATATTACAAGAAAACTTAGCCCTTCTAAAGCTGAGAGAATTAAAAAGCAGCTAAAAAACGTTGATGTTGTTTTTCATATTAAAATTCGCCCATCATCAATTAAAATACTGCTATACAACACCCGCTATGATTTGTTAGCAAAATATAACAACCAAAATTTAAAGCATGAGTTTAGTAAAGAAGTTTTTTTAGATAATTTAAATAATTTTTATGAACGTTATTTTTTTACTACAGCAATTATAAATCAAGACAATGAAATTTTAGATACTGATGACGTGGTTGTTAATGGAAGAAAAGTTGGGCAAGTTAAAGATTTTAAAACCCCCCAGAATGAACTGAAAATAGTTGCTATTCCTAAAAACATAAAATCATATATGCAGATTGAATCTTCAACTAAAAACTTAATTTCTGATAAGCATTATGTTAAGCCCCAAATCTTTTCATTGAGAAAGCTTAATAAAAAAACTATTCAAAATAAACGAATAGAAGAAAATAAAAANGCTATNAATCTAAGCTATAGGCAAAAAATAGGCGCTTTTAAAATTAATCTTATAAATCAAAATAGAGAAAACATCAATTCTAATAAACCAAAAGTAAAATTATTTGATTTGTTGAATTTAAAAGGCATTGAAACAAAAATTATTAATAATGAAAATAATATTTTAGTATTAACAGATCAGAAGTATCAAAAACAGTGGAATTATAGAGCAGCAGTTTTTCATGAAAAATATCCCAAAACATTAACTAAAAAAATTACTTTAGTGGACAGCTCTTCATACAAACTAAATATTAATACTCCGACCGAATTTATGCTAACTAGCTATTCTAAGCCCAAAGCATATGCCTATAATTTGGTTTTTCCAGGGCTTGGTCAGATGCTTGCTGGAGATAGTAAAGCAAATAAAGCTTGGACTTCATATTTGCCGATGACTTCATACGTATTGTTTGGATTGATGTCGCTGAAAAATGTTGGAGACTTTAATGATTANAATGATCANTCGCTTAGCTTTTTAAATTTATATAATTCTGGGCCATTNGGNCAGCAAGGAAACATAGTAAACAAAAATCTTTCAATAGAATANTATAATAAAGCAGAAAAGGCAGAAAAAAACATTTATCTATATACCGGAGCAACGCTAATTATTAATGCGTTGTCAAATTACTACATAAGAAGCAAATGGTTTAAATGGAAATAAGAAAAATAATATATATAATATTGTGCTTTTTCTTGTATAACTGCGAATCAGAATTGANATCGCCTAAATTCGAAGTTTATTTGTGCTCTGTATCAAATATAGAAATGGAATTATTAAATAGCGGCAGTTTAAATATTACATGGTCATATCCCGATGAAACAGACCAGGGATGTGATGAGAGTGCGCAAAATTTTGTCATTAATTATTTNCAATCTCCAGCTGTCCTTGAGGGGCACCCTCAAACATTTGTTGAAACTCCGGTTGTTGTTCCTATTGTNAATCAAAGCAGCAATAANTATTCTTATGCTTTGCCTATTAATGAANTTAATACTAATTATTATATTACTATTCAAACTCAATATGGCGGNGAGTANAGCAAGGTAACATCAAATTCAGAAAGCGTATTTTTATTTGGAGACAATTATGGTTTGCCTATTGTAAGCTNAAGNAATTGCAGCCCNNCCAACACAACACACGATGATGATTGTCNGGGCTTTACAATTAATCANAACAATTTAAATATTGNAGACTATTCAAATTTATTTTTAATGGAAAAAATCACTAATTCATCAGGTGATGTNAGACTATCTTCGATTGCNTTAAATCAAGACAATATTAATGGNGAGATAACTAGAGANNTATATTTAGATTATCTAGAATTATGCATTGCAGGCAATANATACAATGATTTATATAATTGCTCAGAGTTAAATGCGGAGCAGGGCGCNCTTAGGCCTAATATTGAATATAATNTAGAATATTATTATTCACAAACTATTGATGGCGTNTCTGTAGANGGTTTATCATCNTCTCAATATAATTTTATTTTTGAGCGCAACGAACTATTAATTGATTCTCAGCCAATTTCTAACAATGAACTTCGAGTTTATGTNGAAANCAANAGNGAGCTTCAATATTATCACACGCTTTTAATTTGGGATAANTTNTCTGAAAANCAAATAGGNTCTTTGGNGCAAGANGTTGNCATTTCTNCTAATAAGTTAAATAAAGTGTTTGATGGGTTTNTTCATGTTGATATATCAGGGTTAAATTCTGGAGAATATTATGTAGGNCTTAAGGGNAATGAAACGCTTTATGTNNCGNCAGATGGATTNGCNAAATCTTTAAATNTTTTNACTATTNCTGGATTTCGACTTATTGAGCGTGNNTCTAGNNNGGATTATTATTTATCTACATACGAGTTGACAAGCAGTGATTTGACATCAGGCCCTTCGGGATGGCAATCTCAATTGCTAGATATGCCGGCAGAAGTTGACAGGGCAGGCTGCGAAAACTATATTAATGATTTAAACAATCAATTTTCTCAATATAATTTTAGAATGCCATCGATTTCTGAGTGGGAATATGCAGCACATACGAATATTTACACAGGTCAAACCACTATTTATCCGTGGGGAGATATAATGTATTCAGATGGAGCAAATTATTACAATAGCGACTACCCACTTTTATATAATAACACGAATGGACCATCTCCAGTTGGATATTTTTTCAATTTTCCCAGCCCTTTTGGGATATATGATATGTCAGGAAATTTAATGGAATGGGTTCAGGGAGAAGGTCAAGCCGCTGTTGCTAAGGGAGGAAATTATTTATCCTTTGATATAGATGATTTAAAAGTTATTAATACTCAGTCAAATCTTGATGCTAATATTAATAATGGCATGGGATGTCGGATATTAATGGAACCAAATTAAACATATGGAGAAAAGATGAATTATATTAAAAATACAATTTTAATATTTATTATAGTATTATTAAACGCGTGTGCTACCTCTTCTGATCAAGCAACACCACAAAAGTCTACCATTAAAAATCAAGACACTAAAGAATCTCTAGTTAGTATTGAAAATGAGAGCGATCAGTTGTTGAAAATATTTGATGGAACCAAGTTAAAAGGAGCCGTATTAGATACTGCTTATGGAGCTATTGAAGATGCAAAAATATATACAAGTCCTGCTACAGTAGAAGTGAGGTCAGATGAAGAAGGAAATTTCGAATTAATTTCAGATAAGTTTTATTCTGACATCAGCTACATTATTTACTTCACTCATCAAGATTATTTTAATGATCAAAAAACGGGATATTATCCTGAAATTGATTCAACGAATGATTTAGGTTATAGGTTTTTGGTTCCTAAAAAAATCATTGATTTTGAAACGAGAGCCTTAACGCCTAAAGTTGAAGATAGCGGAATTGAATTAAAAGAATAATAAATAAGGGATAAAAATGGCGGAAAATAAAAAAAACATTCAAGATAAATATAATTTTAATAATTCAGATAATAATAACGGCAGCGGATCATCGCCAGTATCCTATGTTTTGTTTGCTGTTTTAGTAGTTCTAGGTGTTGGTTATTTGATATATGGAGGGAAATCAGAAGACAGCATAAACGCCACTGAAGAAACTATTGAGGTTGATAAAAAACAACAATTAAAAAAAATCACCTTTAAAACATCCAATCTTCCAGCGGAAAACATTGAGATTGTGATAAAAGATGGAAACAGCAAAACCCTTGAAATTTTAAGTACTAACTCTAAAGGCGAGGCACAATTTAACTTAAAAGAAAAAGTATCTATTAAATTGAGATTTTTAAGTGATAAATATCATATTAAATCTGATAGACCTATGGANATGNNCTATGAAAACATTATGTTTNATGATGTNATTAANATGCACGTACATTTAAAAGAAGCAATGTTTTTTGAAATTAATCCANTGGANTTAAATACTAANNCCATATTACACGATGCAAANATATCAAGCAGCCAAATTCAATTTGATGCTGTTAAAAANTCAGANGGAGGATTCCAAATCACNATTCCAAAAGAAAATTTGTGGGATAGAAATTATAAAATTAATGATAANNTAGATTTCACTATAGATTGTCCAGATTATTCTACGCANTCATTGGANGTTGTTGTTAAAGAAAAATATAAAAAAAATCANATAGTCAAACTTCTTAAAGGCATGAGNCAAAAGTTTGTTTTTTTAAATAGCCAAACTAAAGATCCAGTATCTAGCATCAACGTCTATGCTGATGATNCATTTCTTGGNAAAACAAATGGAGAAGGAGCTATATTTTATAAATATGATGGAAATAGTGTTGGCTCAACAATGAATTTGGCTATCAATGTTCCAAAATATTTAAAATTCANTCAATCTTANAGGATTGCAGCAGANGCAAATGATAAAACTTATNATATAGATCCAATCTATTTACANTTTAATATTGCTGACTATAGCACNANCCAGCCTATCGATGATTTNTTGATATCTATTAAAGATGTTTTTGTTGGCAAGCATGTTGACGGAGTGTATGAAGTCCCTTTTAATTCGATAAACAAAAACTATTCATTGCTAGTGACTGATCCTAATAATAANTATGAAGATACNATTTTAGACGTTGCAATTTCTGAAAACAATAANGGNTCTGTTTTAAATCAANTTTTATATCAAAAAACCAGCGTNCTGTTTCATGTTGTTGGTGAAGACAATGAATCATTAGAAAAAGTTAATTTTATTATTGANGGCAATCCATTAACTGAAACTACAAANAATCAGGGCGAATTGCTATATAAANTGAAATACTCAAATGCANCATTAAATGTGGANCTATCAAAAAATGGTTTTATAAATTATTCTGAATCTTTAANGCTTCAGCCNGGTCAAAANTCAAAACAATATATGATTAGCCCTTTNATACAATATGTNGAGGCAACAAATTTTAACACAAAGCAAGCAGTTGAAGGCTTAAAATTTGAATGTGAAAAAAATTGTTTGATTGATGCAAAGTTTGANTTAAACAAACAACAATATAAATTACATTTTTCAAAATCTGGAGATTATAAAATTAATATTATAGATTCAAAAAATCAATTTCAAACAACATCCTTTAAAATTAATGTATCTAAAGACAATCGTCTAGCNGTAAAGTCTATAGATATGTATGAGGTAACATTTGTCGATTTTAAATTTAATAATAGAAATGGAAATGCGCTGCCAGGGGTAAATGTGGATATAAATAATCAAAATATTGGNGCAACAAACACATCTGGAACATTACGCGAATTGTTTGAATACAAAAATTCAAAAATTGATGTTAGCNTTAAATTAGACTATTATTATGATGTTGATACTACTTTAAGTATTGTTCCAGGGGATGATATCAATAANTATTTTATTACATTAAAAGAATTGCCTCCAGTAATAATAAATGTTTTAAATGAGGAGACAAAGCAGAACATTTCCAATGTTTTAGTTTCTGTTAATGGCCAAGAGTATGAAGCAGATGCAATGGGAGATATTAGTTTAAATCCATTAAAGGTAAATCAAAATTTTGATTTAAGCTTTTCAGATAATAATGTTNATTATTATGATCATAAAAGTTCANTNAATTATGATCCATCAAATTATAATATAAATTTTGAGTTAAAGCCTGTTGCGTATTTATATGTAAACACTTTTTATGGAGATGGATCAACTCCTATGCCAAGCGTTCAGTTGAAATTAAACAATCAAAATATTGCAACAACAGATAATGCGGGGTTTGCNAAAATTAAAATTGATAAATATGGTAAATATACATTATANATCGAAAAAGAAATGTTCGAGCCAGTACAATTGGAATGGGATATACAAACCAGNAAAACAGAAGCATCTGCAGCGCTTAATAAGCTTAATCAAACAGTAAAATTAAAAAATATTTTTGGAAGCCCTATTACAGATGCGCTGGTAAGCTGTTATGATCGAAATTCAGCTGTTGATGAATATGGAAATGCAAAAATTAAACCTAAATATTTAAATGAGCCGGTGCAGGTAAAATTTTCGAGCAAGAAAGCAATTTATAGAGATACTGTGATAGTATTCAATTTTAAAAAAAATAATGAAATTCATGATGTGATGTTATTTACCAACCCATTNACATTAAATGTAACCGTTGAAGATGCAGAATTTGGGATTCCAGGCATTGGGACAATAGATATTAACCCGCCGCCTAATAAAAGTTCAACATTTAATATTGACAATGGCAAAGCAGAAATTAAAGTTTATGAAAGNGGAGCGTATGATATTGTTGTTAATGCATTAATTAATGATATTGCAGTTCAGCATAATGAGACAATTANTTTGAATTTAGAAGAAAAAGTTAAAAACTGGGGATTTTATTTAAAAAATGCAATTCTTACAGTATTAACAAATGGAGGCGTGCCTGTTATTGTTGANTATGCAGAAAATGAAGATTTTACAAAAGAATTAAAAGGTGATGGTCTTTCACAATTAGAGCTTCCTAATTATGGTGAGTATAAGTTTACATTTCAGCCAGAAGGATTTACACAGCCAATAACAGAAATTAGAAATATTAATAGAGCTAAAAATAACTTAGATTTTAGAATGGATGACAATTATACAAATTGTAATGAAGCCTTTAACAATGGACAGTATCAAGCAGCAATTGAAAATTGCAATAAAGTGCCCAAGGGGAATAAAAATTATTGTGATGCAAAAATTAAAGTTGCAGATATTTACAAAAATCATTTAAATGATGAAACTTTAAATGCAGTTAAAACCTGGGATGTTGTTTTAGAGGGCTCTAGAGAAGGTGTGTGTGAAGAAAACCCCAGCTATTATAACCTTCATGCATTTTTAATGTCAAACATTACTCAAATAGATGAAAAATTATTAAACGATATATGGCGTCCCAATAGCGGGAAAATGGACCTTTCTTTTAATAAGTATATTAGCTTATGTCCGCTTACAGGTCAAAACTGCGGTGAGGATGAAAAATCATTGAGAATGCAAATTTTAAGTTCAATTTGCTATTTGATGGATGAAACCTTTATCCAATATGATAATATCGCAGGGGATGCGTTTGCAATCGATCAAGCAAATCAAATTAAACAAATAAATGATTTATTATATTCAAGATATATGAAGTATTCCGCTGGATTGACANGTGAGGAAAAAAATGAATATCAAGAATGTTTTGAAAATAAAAAAATAGATTAGTTAGATTATGAAAAATTTTGTTCTTTTATTTATTATTACGGGCTGCTTAGGTATTTTTTTAAAAATTTATTTTCATTCGAATGAAAATTATATTTTAGATGGAGGAGCCATATCATTAAATGAAAATAAAATAGATTCTTTGTTTTACAGAGATGCTCTAGAGAATCAAAATAAAAAATATTTTAATGAATTTAAAGTCTANAATTTTAATTTATTAGAAAATATTTTAACTGATGCTATNTATGATTCAGCTGCACCTAGACAATATGCTATGGGAAATTTACATTTTAAGCGTTATTTTGAGTTTATAGCAGCTCGAGATTTTCTTTNTGAACTAAATAACAATTTATATAATCAGCCAGCGCTTGATCGTTTTTATGGNTTGCCTCTTTTTAGCAACCAGGANTTTAATAATTTATTTGATGAATATGGTNATTTAGTNAGGNGCNCCTANGGTCTTGATAANTCATATTCTGATTTATCAAACACAAAGCCCCCTCGATTGTTTTCAATTAGCGAATATACAATTTATAACCCAAAGCTTTTTGATTACTATGCCAAGCTATCTTTAGATAAGGCGATTTATAATTTAAACAAATATCTTAACAGTGAGAGCGTATCAGAAGACAGGAGGATTTCATGCCTTTTAAAGCTATCTATTTTGTATGCTAAGTCAGATAATAAAATTGAATTACAAAAAACATATAATCAAACTTTAAGCGTTACTTTTTTAACTAATCTGCTCAACACTTTTGATGATCAAAGTTACATTGTTGATTTTTTAGATATTGAGGTGATTGATCTTATGGTAGAATTAGAATTATATAATATTTTAGATCTAAANGATGCTGAAAAAATTTATAANATTGTTGAGGANAGNGAANTAAGATTGTTATACNTATTAAAAAGAAAATTAGCAGGCTTAAGAGTTATTGATGATAGTTTTATTTTGTATAANTGTGAAAAAATNGAAAATATTTTTTATGCTCCAGAGATAATTGCATCTTTAGCTGAGCTTAATTTTAAAAATAATGAAATTGCACTCTCAGAAGATATTATAACAAGTTTTTGGTTTAATTGTACGAAAGATAAGCAGGATTGGATCTATAATAACTATCCAAGTTTATTATTAAAATTTATGAGAATGGGACACTGGCATGGAGCCAAAATACCATCTTGGTATCAATATTTTAGGGATCATTATGTACAGGTTCCAGATCAGTACTTTAATGATTTAAATACGACATTTAAAACCTGGGTAGTCTCGACTATTGGGGGAATTGGCGGAGCCGACGGGGGAAAAGAATAAATTAATTTTTACATTTAGGAGATGANCATGCAANATATAAAACTGTTTTTTTTATTATTTATTATATCTAGCAATATGATTGCGCAAAATTATTACGGNATTAAATATGCTGAAAAAGCATTTGAAATTGAATCACTTGATCCAATAAATTCTGAAAATACATGGAGACAATATCGTTTNCAGGAACTGTTTCATTCGAGATTATGGTATAGNGATGAAAAACTGCAGAAGCAACCTGATTTAGTAGAATCATTGCCAGATAAATCAAATTCTTCAGAAATTCTTTTAAAAATTAAAGATGACGCTTATTGGCAAGATGGTCAGCCAATAACANCTGATGANATTATTTTTACATTTAACTTATATAGAGATTCAGATAGATTAGAGTTTTCCAAAATTGCAAAAAAAATATCTATTGAAAAAATTTCTGATAAAAGTTTTAAAATGATTCCATATGANGCTAATGTTAAATCATTTTTTAAAACTGTAATGGAGGGCATTCCGAATCTTTATATGCTTCCTCGTCATATAATTGGAAGTTTAGGNGTGATTTTGCCAGGTGATGAATATTCTAAAAAGCCATTAGGCGGCGGAATGTTTAAAATAGATTCTATTAATACAAGGGGAGCGCAGAAAACAATTAATATGTCNAGAAATGGGTATCATTATTATGCTCCTCCACCAATGAATATTGAAGAAATTCAGTTGACAACGGAACCTATCATGACCAATATGATTAATAATTTTAAAATACCAAATAATAAATCTTATAATGCAGAAACNAAGAAAAAGAAAGGTTTGGATTTGTTGGTAGAAGAAATTTCAAGTATTGTTGCGATTAGAAGCTTAAAAGGATATTCTCACGCNGTTAGACAGTCCTATGAAAAGAATTCGTGGGTTGGACTAGCATTTAACACTAGAAAGTCTCCGCTTGATTCTAAGGAGTTTAGGGTTATTCTAGATGAGATGATNCACGATCAAGATATTACATTTCAAAGCTATCAAACTGAAGGCAGGGATATAACAGGACCATTCCATCCCTCTTTTGGTATTTATAAAGAAGGACTCTTNGATCGCTATGAATCAGATTATCAAAAAATAGTTAATAAACTTGAAAATTTAAANATTAAAAAAATTGACAACATNCTTCATATTTTAAACAAAAATAATGGAGAGTGGGAAAAATTAGAATTTAGAATTATTTTTTCAACATTATTTGTTCAAGATGGATCTAGAGAGCATGATGCNCTNAAGCTTATACAAGAATCGTTTGAAGAATATGGCATTTCTATTATTTTGGATGGCCTAGATCGNGAAGTGTTTAATAAAAAAATTCAAGACTCCTCTTATTGGGATTTAGCATATCGAAAATATGAATTTAGTTGGGATAACAATATTTGGCCTTTATTTAATCCTGANAACACAGGACATTTAGGNAATATTACAGGTTATAATAATCCTGTTTTATCNGATCTTTTTAGAAAATTTAAAAANACTACCAATGTGCGCGCAAAAATTGAACTAGGTGAAAGAATTCATGANCACTGTTATNAAAATTTGCCTTACTTGTTTTTGTGGAGNGTTAGTCCNCATTGTTTTTATAGAAANATTGTTCATGACTTATCTATAACCCCGNTAACATTTTTTACAACNATTAAAGATTGGACTATTGAGCCAAGATAAATGAGAAAAGTTATTATTTATAATATTAAAAAATTATTTTTTATTATTTTAGGAACTAGTTTCTTAACATATCTCATNATTCACTCTGATCANTCTATTTATAACATATTNANAGGATATTTTAAATGGGTTTTTAATTTTTTAATTGGACAATACGGTCAAAGTGTTGATGGGTCAAAGATTATTTTGTTTAGTTTTAAAGATACATCAAATACAATAAGTATAGGTCCNAAATATTTATTAACCCTTTTTACAACAGTTTTATCTATTATATTGGCGTTTTCTACATCTTTATTTCTTAATTATTTTGTTATTGTGAAAAAAAGTAGCGCCTCTCAATTTNTCAAAAACATTATTGAATGGCTTTCTACAATCCATGTTTTAATTATTGGTATAATTATTTATTCAATTTATCAAAATGAAATATCNTATTTATTAGGAATTATTATTATTGCAATTGGCTCTAATGCTTTTTACGAACTATCATCTCTGCAAAGTACTGANATGTCAGAACTAAATTCTAAAGATTTTATTATTGCAGCNAGAGCATGGGGTGATAATGTTTGGAAGCATATGAGGCGAAGNTTTACAATTAATAGTATTAATCAATTATTTTCATTATGGATTATATTCTTTTCAAATTGCATGATTTTTGAAATGATTTTTCAAAAATCAGGGTTAGGATATTTGCTGTGGAAATATTTTTTAGATAATAAGAGNTATACATTTTCTTACTCATCTAACGTTAGCTCGACCGTNCCAGAATCTAATATTTTTCTTGCAATTTCAATGCTTGTAATTATAACAATTTGTAGCATGAANACNTTGAGAGTAGTGTTATTAAAATATTTAATGGAGTTTAAAAGATGAAAAATATAATTAATTTTTTATTTTTTGTTTTATTAAGTATGCTCATTCTGATCACATTTTGGGAAAATATTTCTGATCATCAAGTTAATCAAAGACTNAATGTTGGCGCATACGCCTCCCCCACTCTAAGTCATCCCGTAACAAATGAAAAAATTCTTTTGCCGCTTGGAACAGATGAATTTAGAAGAGATTATGCGGTAACTTTATCTTCTGCATTTAGATATAATATTTTAATTTCAATTTTTGGCTCTTTAAGTTTCTTGATTTTTGGAGTTGGGTTAGGTTTGGGCATGGGCTTGATTCAGCACAACTTTAATCAATCAAAAAAGTACAATTTAAAATATATTTTAAAAGACTTTTGCGATATAATTACAGAGTTTTTTCAAAGCGTTCCATTATTAATAGTATTAATTATCAGCGTGTTATTTTTTCAACTACATATACAAAATCCTGAAATACGTCTAAGTTTAACTATTTTTATTTTGTCATTATTTTCATCACCTAAGCTATCAATTCAGTTAGAGGGTATAATTAACAAACTCAGAAAAGAAGANTTTATTTTAGCTGCAAAAGCCTCNGGTATTAGTCAATATAGTTTAATATTTAAGCATATTTTATATTATGAGTCTAAAGGGGTTTTAATNTTACAAACGATTAATTTTTTTCTATTCTCAATAATGATTGAAATTTTTCTNACNTATTTTGGAAANGGNTCATCNCACGATCAGATTTCATTGGGTAATTTAATTTCTAGATATGATGTGAACATTTCAGAAATTGGCCGTTTAATTAATATGCAGATGTATCAAGATGTTGTTTTAACCATAACGCCTTTTGTTTTTATCATTCTTTTATGTCTATCAATACGTTGGCTTGGAAATAGAGTTTTAATTATTACAGAAACCAAATAATAATGAAGAAATTTTTAAATATAAAAAANCTAACAATTGCATTTTCTAAAATTGAAAATGAAGGACAAAATTTCATTTTACGTTTTTTTATTGATAAAAAGAAAACATATACATTATTAAAAAATGTTAATCTATCGGTTTTTGAAGGTGAGTACTTAGGCCTTGTTGGAGAGTCTGGTTGNGGAAAAAGCCTAACNATGAAATCGGTTTTTGGTATGATTGATTTTAATCCAGGAATTGTTTCTGGGCAAATTAAACTTTATGATAATGAAAATAATAATAAAATTTCAATTTTAAATACTGATAATAATAAATATTTTAACAAATANATATCTAGTGCTTACCTGAACAAGCAGCATCTTTCAATTAAAAAAGGCATTGTTNATTTTCCAATTAATACTGTTGTTGATAAAAACACTCGNTTAACTTTATATAACAAAGANGGTGATTATAAAAATATAAAATGTGCCNCTAGTAATTATGTTTTATCTGAATCTGAAAAGAAGTTTACACACTGTTATATATCTTCATATAAATATATTCCGTTTAATAATAAAAAGAATATTCCAAATATTTTAAAATCCTCAAAAGATAATAACATNCCAGGTAAATTTGTGTCAATTATCTTGCAAGATCCTCTTTCGTTTATGAATCCTTATTGGTCTATGTATAGGCAGATGAGCAATTTGCAAAATTTGCACCCATCAAAAGAGGTTAATGATATGGAGCCTATTTTAGATAATTTAAAACTTAATAATAATAGTTTTAAAAACGCNCTTCCTCGTGAATTAAGCGGCGGTCAAGGACAAAGAGCAATGATTGTGCTATCTTCATTAACAAAGCCTAAATTGCTGATTGCTGATGAACCAACTACTGGATTAGATGTAACTTTAAAAAAGATAGTTGTTGAAAAATTTAAAGGATTAAAAGATAGTATTTCTAAAAATTTTTCGATGATTTTTATTTCACATGATTTAAATATGGTTAGAAGAGCTACAAAAAGAATGAATGTAATGTATCANGGGCAAATTATTGAAAACGGATTTTCTAAAGATTTTTTAAGTTCTAAAAAACANCATCCATATACGTCAAAATTAATTAATATTACGCAATCAAATTTTAAAACTAAAAGTTCTAATAAGGGCAANAACATTGATAATGATTTTGATGGCTGTCCATATTACAGTTTATGTGAACATAAATCAAAAAATAATTTATGTGCGCAAGTAATGCCGCCAGCTATCAATATAGCTGATGGCAGTATAAATAGTAATGAAGATCCGCTAATACCATGGGTTAAATGCTGGTCTTTTTTAAAGGATCAAGAATGAATGTCATAGAATTAAAAGATTTGAACCTTGTTTACAATAGTTCGGGCTTTCAAATTGGCCCTAAATTTAATTTAGCTATTCAGCAGGGTGATTTTGTTGGACTTGTTGGAGAAAGTGGCTGCGGGAAATCAAGCTTAGGGAAAGTTTTAATTGGATTAATTAATCAAGATGAAAGAGAAAATTTTGGCATTAGGAGNTTGTCNGGTGATTTAAATTTTCATATNCCTTTAAACAAAAAAGGAATTAATTATTTAGATACATCATATAAAAANTTGCAGGAGTTAAGAAGAGACGTNCAAATGATATTTCAAAATCCACGTTCAGCGTTAAATTTAAAAATGCCAGTGATTAGCACTTTAATGGAGGCTGCTAAAATAGGNAACCCAAATCTTGATAAGGCCNGTTTATTAAAAATTATTTATGAAAAAGTAATTAGAACACAGTTTTTAAATTCAAANGTTTCTTTTGATGATTTTTTGAAAGATAAAAAAATATTAGCCTCTAACGGATCTTTAAGNGGNGGNGAAAGGCGTAGAGTAAGTATAGCAAAAGTGATGTGTATGAATCCGTCAATTATTATAGCAGATGAACCGTTGGCAAGTTTAGATGCATCAATTAAATTAGATATATTAAACTANATTAAAGAAGAGTGGAAAGAAAGACAAAAATCTAANAACCCNCTCACATTAATATTAATTTCGCATGATATAGGAGTAGTAAGTAACGTNTGCAATAGAGTAATTATTATGTTTGGAGATTTAATTAATAAAAACGGCAAAATTGTTGAGGAATTTAATGCGCCACGAAAATTTAAACTTGAGGTAAATAAAAATTATCACGAATATACTAATGAGTTGATAGAAGCATCTAAATATTTCAGTTCGGGAGATTAGAATTTAGATAGATTATGAAAACGAAATTTTTTAGCACATATTATAGAATATTTAAAAAACAAAGCATATCATATATGTTTAATTTTTATCATCAAATAAATTTATATTCTCTATTATATTTATTTATTGTATTGAACATTGCAATTTGTTCATCGTCTAATATTAATCGAGCATATCATTACCATATAGATGATACTCAGGGTATAGTTGATGAAATACGCATAGATTTTTCTTATTTAAAGAATGAAGAAATTAGTGCAGAAAACAGTATTTATTTATATGTGAATTCAGATCAAGTGGTCAGCTGGGATGCAAGGATTATTTCTTCACTATTTAAAAAATCAAATACCTTTATTTATAAAAAAGATGATGGAAGCAGCATTCAAACTAATCAAAGTATGGTTTATCCTATTATTGAAAATGAAAATGACAAGTACATAGCTGAAAGAATTTATGTTAATGTATATAATAATTTTGGAGGCAGCGCATCAGATAAAATTAATCAACAAATTATAGTTCATTCAATAAATGGCAATGTCGATAATGCAATTATTGAAATTCCTTTGTTGGAGTCAATTAATTCTGAAGATGTATTGAAAATAAAAAAAGTCCCAATTATTTTTAATAGACAGAATTTTTTTCATGGAAGCATTCAAATGGGCACTTATTTTAATTCCGCAATACTTAATCAAAATAGCCAAACTGTAGATTTAGAGAAATTAAATAATTCAATTAATATTGGCGTTGAAATAATAAAATCTGATATTACAATAGATCTATTAAAAAATTATAAATTTAATGATTCCAAGTTGCCGTTAATCATAAATTTTGAATTGAAGCAAAATGACCAGCAATATTTTACACAAGGTCGATATTTTAAAGTAGGCTTAGATCCAGGGATAACTTGGATTGATAATTTTTCAAAAATAAATATTATTGCTGATGGTAAAAAAATTAGCAGAGATTATTTTGATATTTATTTATATGATTCTTCGTTGTTCTTGGAGGTCAAGCAATCTATTGAATGTTCTAGCCTTGTTTTTGAAAATCTTACCATTCTTTCATCAGGATTAAATACATCCAAGTTATATTTATCAGCTAATTTTGATCCCACATCTTTAGAAAAGAAAAATAAAAGGAGAAGAAGGAATAATATTTTACAGAGACATTCTAAAGAGTATATGCAAATTGCAACATCTAATAATGATATCAAAATTCACGATATAGAGTTTTGGTTGGACTCCTCGTTGAATTTGCCCTTTATTTCTATTAATAATATGGATGAATATTATACTGTTCCCAATTTGCTGATTAAACAAAATGAGCAGCAATTTTTAAATGCTGGGATGCGTATAAATTTGATTGTCCCAGATGAAATTGAATTGAAATGGGCAGATTCTGTGAAATCTGAAGATTCAAAATATTCTATTAATTTGCTTGATAAAAAAAATCTACAACTTACCCTAAAAGAATCGTTATCATTATCTGATACTTTAAAAATCAAAGATCTCAGATTCCAAAACAAACAACAATCTATTCCTTTATTTAATTTAAAAACGCAACTTGCAGGGTTTGATAATTCAGATGAGATTTATTGCAATAATAAAATTTCTTTTGGAACAATTTCTGCAGACATTGATCGTTCTCAAATTATTTTTACTTCTGAAGATAATCCTTCATTGGAGTCTTTGGAAATTTTTTCAGATAATGTGTCATCTGTGTTTCAGCCTCAAGATTTACTTTGGCTAGATTTAAGTAATTCTAGNGAATTGTCTTTTAGGTTAGATCAAAAAATTCAATCAAATCACAACGATAAAATTAAATTTTCAATTAATAATCAAAAACTTAATATGGAAATTTTAAAACCAATTAAAGATAAAATTATTATTAAAAATATATTATTTAATAATCCTAAAAAATCAGAAGAAAAATTTGATATGTTTCTAGGTGTNCAACCAGGAAGTTTTAAGAGCTATAGACAAAAAACAACGATACCTTTATTGGCAGATTTTAAAATTTATGATATTGATATTAATTTGCTAGAAAACATTGAATATACTAAAAATATTGATAATAAAATTAATTCCTATATCTTGCCAGACATTTTAATTACCAATAATTCACCNTTTTTATTTGATGANATAGATCGCATAACTTTACAGCTTCCTGAGGCAATATATAGTTATTTTGATACTGAAGAAACACAAATTTTTTCTTCTAAAAATAAAAAAAAGAAGCCTTCATATACCATTGAAGGCAATCAATTGATAGTTTTTATTAATGACGCTTTTCAGACAATGGAGAAAATTCAAATTAAAAACTTAGGAATTAAATTAAACCTTGATCAGCCTTCTTTCTCATCCAAGCCAATGGAAATGAATATAAAAATTAACGACCAAAATATTGTTGTTAATTCCACAAAAAAAGTTACCTATGGTGCGCCTGTTTTACGGTCAAGAGATGTTCAATTAATTTTTGAAAAACAAAATGATATTGAATATGCATATCAAATGAAAGTAGATTTTTCAGAGATTCCTAAATCTGCTAGAAGGATAAAAGATTTATTAATTCGAATTCCTAAGGGAGTTGATTTATCATGGAGCACATTTAAAAAAGCATTAATTGAATCTGAAAATAATTTGTATAAAGCAGAAATAGAAGTTCTTAATAATGCGAAGGATATAGTTATTTCATTAGATAATATTCCACCAGATGAAAGAACATTTTTATCTATAGGAAGTTTAGCGTTTACTAATGTTGGCCTGTTGTCTGATGAGTTTAATTTACGCATGTCTATAAATCAGGGAAAAAACTTTTGCTCGATTGATAATAAAAAACAAATTATTTCTGAGTCAAACAGTGTAGTAGTTATGCAAAAAATATTTAAAGAAAAATGGTATCCATATAAAAAAGGTAACTCGGTAGATTTTGTTATTGCAGCAGATGCTCCATTTATATGGGATGTTGATAACTTTGCTGATATTTTTCAAAAAGGAAAGCTTGGTGAATATAAAGGAGATATTACACCAAAATCTAAAATGTTTGGAGATCCTCAATTCTCAGAAGATAAGAAAAAGGTAAGTTTTAAAATTATTTCAGATATAAATGATAAAATCAAAGGTGCAGAGTCGATGGATTTTGGTAAGAAATTATTTTTAAAACTTAAATTAAAGAAACTAAATAATGATATAGGAGTTTATAAGCATAAACCATTTGTTAACTTGCATATTGAATCTATTTTTGGAAAGCAGATTTTAAAAGGGAAAAAAGATGGAGCATTGAACAATTTAACATTTTATAAGATGCCAAAGTATAATTCCAAAACCAATGATGTTGTTTTAAAGATTGAATTAAAAAATGATAAAAACTTAGGAGATCCAGTGCAGGTAAGGTGGTACCGTAATCCTGCTTATTTATTGACATTATCTAAAAATGCAGATGAAATTGTTGAAATAGATGGAAAGCGCAAAGTTTTGTTAACAGGTTTTCAAGAATTAGAGCGGTTTTATAAAAAAGACTTTAATCAAGTTTTTGTAAACCAAGATTGGACATTTTGGTATTATTTAAGTTTATATAAATGTAAATGGCAATCTATTTTGGGCGAGGACTCTATATTCCCTATCATTGATGAACTAGGCACATCTGCCATTGGTTCAGATATTGTGAAAGCAAAGAAATTTGGATATAATCCAAGCTTGAGTATTTATCCTGATCCATGTAGCGATGACATCCCCCAGTGTAAGTTGATTTTTGAAGAAATTCTTTCTTCAGTTACCAATGAAGAGTATAACAAAGCGTATAATGAATTATATGAAGAAATTTATGTAAAAAAACGTATTGTAGATTGTGATGGATATGAAATTTTATCTAGATATTTATTAGCTCTGCTATCTAGCTGCCTTTATGATGATAACGCTATTATTAATAATGAATATTCATTTGCAGATTTTCAATTAAAAGAAATTAAAGAATTAATTAAGTATGGAGATAATTTAATTAATTTAGAAAAAATGGTTGAAAGCGATCCCCTGCTTAGTGAATTATTTTTATTTAATCCAATTAAAATCGATGAAAATTGCAATGCATTTAATAAAAATAAATTTAACAATCTTAACACGGTTGCTTTTGAAGAAATTGAAGATAATTCAACTTCAACATTTATTATAAATTGGCATGATAGATTGGAATCAGAAAGAAATGAATGGGAAGTTGCATTTACTGATAAAAATCAATTAGGTAAGAATGTCTTTTTATTAGGTAAGGCTGATGCTAATTATTTATCATTTGGCGAAGAAACAGAAATTGGATGGGGTAAATCCTATCAACTGGATTTTGATAAACAAGATAAAGAAAAAAATGGACTGTGGGTTTTGGGTATAACTGGAGCAGCAACACTATTATTTTTAAGTTTTTAATGAAAAAACATTTTAACATATTATTATTATTGTTATCAGTTCTTTTTGGAATAGAGGATTGTGATATTATTATCGAAGATGTTCGAGAGTTTAATAGAATTCAGAAAAAAGATGAAGATAATAAAGTCAAGCTGTCTAAAGAAGAATATTTAGAAAGAATTGATGATTATAATCTATTATTAAGTCAAGTTTATAATAGCACATGTAGTCCATATAGACAGGATAGTATTAACGTCAATTTGAAATTTTCTTATGGAACATTTACGGTAAAAAGATCAGGCGATATTACTTCGTACAAAAAAATATTGTCAAGCAGTTTATGGCTTATTAAGGAAAGAGTTCAAAAAAATCTACGATTATTTATTCGAGGTAAAGAACCCATTCCTTCTAATTATATTACAGGTGCAGATCTTGTATCAGGAAGTTCAGGAAAATCACTAACTACAGAAATGAAAAAAACAGTTCAGGAATATAATGCATTATTTGATAATTATTATAATCAAATTAATGAAGAATTTGAAAATTTAAATAAGCTGTATAAAGATTTAAATATTTATATTCAAGGTCCAAATATTTTTAATGAAATGCAGCAGATTTATACTATTGATAATAATATGATGTATTTAACCATTGAGCCCCCCCCCATTTATTATAAGAAGGATAAGTATAGTAAAAAATATGCTGGCCAACTTAAAAGAATGGATTATTTAAGAAAAGAAACATTTCCATTAAAATTAAATATGCACAATGAAGAAAAAGGATTTTATATGACCATACCCATGGTCCCGGTTATACAAGAAAAAAGGAAGATTGATCCAGAATATACCTATGCAGTAAATTTAAATGGAACAAAAAAAATCAGATTTGAATTTAGTAAAATGAAAATAGAAAATATTATTTTAAATCTTGATGATATCAATGGAATTGCTGTTTCAGAAGTCCCATATAACTGGTCAAAGATTTCTTTATCGTCTAATTTTTTATGGAGCTATAACAACATTCAAACCGGTACGCAGGTGGCAACATATACTAATCAGGGCGGGGTGCAGATTTCACCAGGCTTTGAAAATGAATTTATTGCTGTAAAAAAAGATAATGAATTTATTATATATCAAAGAAAAAATGTTGAACAATCAAATTATAGCTTAGTATTAAATCAAAATGAAAAGAATTTCCCTTCATGGGCGAAATATTTACTTTTTATTACTTTATTTGGAGGGGGATATGCACAATAACTATATATTAGGTTTTGTTTATTTTATTTTTTTATCACTTGGAATAT
>PAOV01000011.1 GCA_002708145.1 Chloroflexota bacterium | reverse complement strand
TAGAATAATTAGTAAGATACTTGCCCCTGCTTCTAGCACATCTGATAAAAAAATTGTAGCCCCCATTAACATTACGGCAAATTCAAGCAAAGCTTTACCTACCCATTTAGCGCCTGGGTCAAAAATTACTAAATTTGGCCTTATATTTTTTATAAAAATACCTATTAATAAACTAATTATTAAACCATCAAAAAAATTAGAGTTAACTACCCCATCTATAAAATAAACTACCAAGCCTATGAATGCTGTTAATGCAATACCTGGGATTTTCTTAGAGTTATATATATGATTTATTGGATTCATAAATAGTGATGTTATCATATGAGTAAAATAAAATCTCTGATTATTTTTTTCTTAACATTTACATGAAGATACATGAAGACATTAGAAAAAACTTCAAACTTCCTTAAAAAGCGTCTTCGTCTGAACCTATCTTATCTAGTTCTTTTCTTGTATATGTGCCTAATGATCTAAAATCATAATCAGTGTAGTTTTTTATCCACCTCATAGCAATTTTTTGTGATTTTTTGTATCTTATTGTAATTTCATCATTATCATCAAAAGCAGAAATAATATCTTTTGTTTCACTGTTAATGATTTCTTTTACTAATTCAAAAGAATGAGATTCTTCTGTATCCTCTGCGATTGATTGATGAATAATTCTTTGAGCAATTTGCGCTGTGGAAATTCTTGCTGTTGCTAAGTCTTCCATCAAAGCAGGTCTCTTTCCTGGCTTACCAGATAACCTATCTATCCCTTTTGCTCCTCTTCCACTTAACCAGCCCTCTAGATATTCTATAAGAGTTCTTATATTTTGCCTTGTGCCTTCTTTAGTTAATTTCCCAGAAGGATTATCTATATTTACAGGATAATTTTCTGGAATCTTCATATTCTCTGAAGGCTCCCAACCAGAGCTCGCTAATTTTTTGAATGGTTCTGCGGCAGAATCCATATGATATATGTGAGCGACCCATGCTCTGATAAAACCCTGGTTAGCTTCCCATTCTTTGTCAGATTTTATAGATTTTGCAGCCTCATCGTTAACTTCTTGATCCTTGGAAGGCAAAGCTGTCGCCATACCACCTATTGGAATTGCATTATGTTTCAAACAAACTGCAACTAACCTTCTGAAAATATTTGACATGAATTCTGTATTTTGTATTGTCACATCAAATCTATCTGGCCATACAAAATTTTTATCATGCAATACATACTCTAAAATGCTAGCTTTAAGATCCCATCGAGCTGCATTTAATCCAGCAGAATATTCACCTAATGCATACAACATTTCTTCCATTTGATACACAGCAGGAAGTGATTCAATGAGAATAATTGCCTTAATGTTAATTTCGCCTAATTCTGGTACAAAATTTTTAATTTCAGAAAAAAGATCTTTATAAAATTCCACTTCTCTAGATGACTCTGTTTTAGGAATATAAAAGTAAACTGACTGCCCTTTATTATGTTGAGCCTTACCTCCAAACATTAAGGTTAAGGCAGTCCCTAAAATTGTTGCTGATATTGGTTTACCATCAACAGTAACTTGTGACTCATCTAAATGTAAACCTCTCTCTCTATGCATGAAAAATGGGATTTTTCCTGATTGCAACTTATATTCTTTTCCAGTATTTGGATTAGTATATTCAAGTTTCCCCAAGGAAGCATTCATTCGATTTCTAGTTGCATATATAGTATCTTCTAAGGTATGACCAGCCGCATCTTCATCGTCATCTAAATCACCTTCTGCTCTTACTCCATTAGGACCAGGATTTAATGCATTAATTAGCATGGAAGTTAAACCAGCAGGACCTGAAATTTCTATACCTGGCACTCTTAGCTCATCAGGTAATTCAGCAACTAGCCAATCACCGTTAGCCTCTGATTTTTCTGGATGGTCTAATTTTTTCCCATTTCTAGCTAATGCTTGATTATCTAATCTTATTTTTCGAATTTCGATTAATTCTGATATAAATTTGTCATGCAAATGAATTAACAATTTTTTAACTTCATCAGTAAATATATCATCGCAAAAAATATTTGAAACATACGAAAATCTGCTAGTCATTTTTATCTCCAAAAAAAAATTAATATTTCAGATTAAATATAAATGAGCAATGTTTTTATGTAAACATTGCTCATTGAATAAAATGGCTGATACTTATCTAATCTGCTCCATCAGATATATAAGCTCTCTCACCGTGATCACTGATATCTAAGCCATTATCTTCTTCTTGCTTTGTAGACCTTAGTTCTAATCCAGGAATAAACTCCAAAAGTTTTAGAATAATCACTGTTACCAAAAGTGAATAAACAGCTGTACTAGCAATTAAGATTATATTTGCAACAAAAAGTTTTGATTCCCCATCAATAAGGCCTCCTTGTGTAGCAAAAATGCCTGTGCCAATTAATCCTAACATACCTCCCAATCCGTGAACTGCAAATACATCCAATGCATCATCTAAAGATACTTTATTTTTAAAGTAGACTGCATAAAAAGTTATTCCACCACTTACAAGCCCAAGAATTAATGAAGTACCTACAGTAACCGATCCTGCAGCAGGAGTTATTGTGGCTAAGCCTGCTATTGCTCCAGTAGCAGCACCAACTCCACTAACCTTACCTCCATGCAACATACCTAAAATTACCCATATTAGCATACCTGTCGCTGCACAAGTATTGGTTACAAGAAATGCATTGACAGCAGTTCCATCAGCAGCTAAACCTGAACCAGCATTGAATCCAAACCAACCGAACCATAGCATTGATGCCCCTAAAATCACAAATGGAACATTGTGAGCTTGAACTCCCTTTTCAATATTTCTTCTTCTCCCAACTATAGCTGCAGCAGCAATTGCAGCCATTCCAGCATTTATGTGAACTACTGCGCCTCCTGCAAAGTCTATTGCTCCAAGTTCAAGTAACCAGCCACCATCACCCCAAACCCAATGTGCGATTGGTGCGTATACAAATGTTATCCACAGAACTAAAAAAATCATATATGCTTTGAAATTAAATCTTTCACAAAAAGCTCCCGTAATAAGTGCAGGAGTAATGATTGCAAACATCATTTGAAAAATTGCAAAAATTTGCTCATCTGGAGTATCAATTCCTGCTAAAGCAAAATTACTTAATGATCCGATAAAAGCATTTCCCCCATCACCAAAAGCTAATGAATACCCCCAAAGAACCCAAACAACACTGGCTATACCTAATGAAATGAATGAGTACATTACTGTGGATATAACATTTTTACCTCTAACCAAACCACCATAAAAAAAAGCTAAACCTGGAGTCATAAATAACACCAAAGCTGAACAAGTAAGCATCCAAGCTATTGAACCTGAGTCCATAATATTCTCCTTAATTCAAAATTTACATTTATTACATTATGTTTCATAAATGTTTCAAAAATGTTTCAAGGAATTTTGATTTTAGTCATACCTGATTCTTGGATCAATGAAAGCATATAATACGTCACATAAAAATGTGCTAGCCACATACAGTAATGTAAACATGAAGACGCAAGCTTGAAGTACTGGAAAGTCATTATTACCAACAGCTGTAATTGCCATATCACCCATTCCAGGCCAAGCGAAAATTGTTTCCACCAAAATAGCTCCATCAAGTAAACCTGTTAAAGCAATTGTAATTCCTGTTAGAGGTTGAATTGTGGCAACTTTGAATGCATGTTTCCATATAACCATATTATTAGAAACACCCTTGGCTCTAGCCAGCCTTACATACTCTGAGTCTAAAACTTGAAGCATAGCAGCTCTAGTAATTCTTGTATAATACGCAAGACCGCCTGACATAAGAGTTATAGTTGGTAAAACAAGGTGAGGGAGATCAAAAATTCCATCCCCTCTTAGTCCTGCGGGTAGCATCCTTAGTTGAACAGCAAATATAAAAATTAAAGTCAATCCCAACCAAAACTGCGGAACACCCTGCCCTAATAATGCTATGAATCTACCAAAGTAATCAAATACTGTCCCTCTCTTGACCGCAGAAAGTACACCTAGTGGTATTCCAATCATGAATGAACCTAACAAAGCTAAAAGTCCCAGATGAATTGTTGCCGGCAACTTTTGAGTTACTATTCTAGACACAGGTTTTCTTTCTAAAAGAGTTTCTCCAAAATCTCCAGTTACTGCCCTTCCCAACCAAAGTCCATACTGAACCACAACTGGACGATCTAGAGCTAATTTTTTCCTTAATACTCTTTCACCTTCCTCTGATAAACCATAGCCTGAATTAGCATACAAATGCAAAGGATCACCAGCAGCTCTAGAAATAAGAAATACAGCAAATGTAGCTACAATAACACTAACAATTGCAAACAAAAATCTTCTTAATATAAAATTTCTCATTGAATATAATTTTGTAATATTTTTATAAAATTATATATATTTTAAAAAAAAATAATGTATTTAAATATAAAAATTTATACAACTTTTGCAAGATTTTTACTATAGCTTAAACTTTTCCAATAAGTATCAAAAACCTCTATAGCTTCATCAAAAGACTTTGTTGAAAAAAGAGAGACACGAAAACTCCTAACCCTATCTTGACCTCCTGCATACCAAGATAAATGTCTTTGCATTTGTAGCAGAGCTATACGATCTGAAAAATGATTTTTTATTAGATTAATATGGCGATTAATTATTTTTGTTTTATACTTATATTGATCTTCGTAGCTAAGACTTTCAAATTTTTCATCAAAAATCCAGGGCTTACCAATTGCAGCTCTACCTATCATTACTGAGTTACAATTAGTGTAATTTCTCATTTTTATCGCCTCAGAAATAGTATTAACATCACCATTACCAGTTACTGGAATATTAACAGCTGATACTACTTCAGAAATAACATCCCAATTAGACTTACCAGTAAATCTTTGTGCGCGTGTTCGTGGATGTACTGTTATTGCGTCAATCCCTATATCTTCCGCAATTTTTGATAATTCTACTGCGTTTAGGTTTTTTTCGTCCCAGCCACTCCTAATCTTTATAGTAAATGGGACCTTTATTGCTTTTCTCATAGCAGATAAAATATCAGCAGTATTATTTAAATTTTTCATCATGGCAGACCCTCTGCCAGTCTTTGTAATTTTTGGGACTGGACATCCCATGTTCAGATCAATAATATCTGCACCAGAATCCTGCAGGATTTTTGACCCTTCAACTAAAGATATTTTTTCTGATCCTAATATTTGTAAAGCAATAGGCCGCTCTTCAGGATAATAACTTGCTATATCATCAAGTGTTTTTTTACTTCTCTTAATTAAGGCGTTAGCATCAATTTCTTCACTAGTTGTCAGGGCGCTTCCACATTCTTTTGCTACAGTTCTGAAAGGAGCATTCGATATACCTGCCATTGGTGCTAGGCGAGCAATTCCTTCAATCTTTATATTCCCTATTTTCATATTAGGAGTCAATAGGAAGATCTGTACCCTGCCCAAGTTCAATAGCTTTTTTATATACAAAATTTGCAGCTGCAATATCACTAATGGCAATACCTTGTGATTCAAACAGAGTAATCTCTTCTTCTGATTCTCTACCCAAAATGTGCCCTGCAACAAGGTCAGATAAGTCTCTAATGCCACTCCACATAACTCTTCCACGTTCGATTGGGAATAATAAATCTCCAGCTTCTATTTTTGCATCTTCAATACTATCTACAACTATTCGATCTGCACGCTTTATAACATTATCATCTACTTCTTGTCGGATCCAATGATTACTACCAGCAGCATTTATGTGCTGACCCGACTCCAACCAGTCGCCGAGCAGTACTGGTTTTCTTGTGGTAGTCATGGTAATTACAATATCAACATTTTTTACTGCTTCTTCAGCAGTAGACGCAGTGGTTATAGGAACATCTAATTCGTCTTGCATCTCTTGAGCAAATTTAGCCGAAAAGTCTTCAGAAATGTCATAAACCTTCACACTAGATATATCTCTTACAGAGCAAATTCCTTCAAGTTGTCCGCGAGCTTGATATCCAGCTCCAATCATACCAACTGTTTTTGAGTCTTCTCTGGACATAAATCTAGTACCAATTGCACTAACTGCACCAGTTCTCATTTGACTTAATCTAGGGCCTTGAACCATACTCAAAAGATCACCAGTATTTGAATCATATAGCATTGTTATAAATCTTGTACCAGCACGAAAACTTGTATAAGTTTTTATACCAAAAACCTCATCATCAGCCAAATATGCAGCCATTAAGTGGTGAAAACCTCTTGGCATTCTGATTCTTGATCGCGGTCTATTCCATATTTTCCCAGCAGCTTCTTGCCTAAAGGCATCTTGCACTGCTTCAACACATTCAGGCATAGAAATTAAGTTATTAACATCACTATCATTTAGGTATAATGGCATAAAGGACTCCAATAAAATTTTATAAATCTTATAATAGTTATAATCCTTATAAAAACTAAAATCAATAAAATTTACAATGTTAGACAGAATAAATATAGGAAAAATAACTCTTTTATCACTATCAGATGGATCAGCTCCTCCCGTAGATCCGACTTGGCCTTTTCCGAATGTAAAGCGCCAGATGTGGGATAACCATTTAGATGCCTTAGACCATAATCAAATGCATAGAAGTAATTTTGGCAGTTTTGTAATCGTATTTGGTGATGAAAAAATTTTGGTTGATGCAGGACTAGGAAATCATACTACGGAAAAGCTACAATCACCACCAATGAAACTTTCGAAAAATTTAAAAAAACTTGGAATAAATAGTGATGAAATTACAAAAGTATTTTTTACACATCTTCATTTTGACCACATTGGTTGGGCTTTAGATTTTCAAANTAAAAAACCATATTTTAAAAATGCAGAATATTTAGTACCCTCAAAAGAGTGGAATTTTTGGCAAAATTGTGTAGATCCAAATAGAGCAGATCACATAAAGAGTTTTAATGAGAATTTTAAAGAAATTACAAATTTCAATCAATTAAGATTAATTAATGAATATGAATCAATATCCAAAAATATATCTACTATCCCAACACCTGGTCACACGCCTGGACATACCTCTTTGATAATTTATTCAAATCAGATTAAAGGTTATATCACTGGAGATGTCTTTCATTCAACGGCACAGTTTCCTAACCCCGAATGGAGTCATAGAGCAGATATAGATAGTAATATGGCAATAAAAACAAGAAAAAAATTACTAATGGAACTAAATGGTGATGAAATTATAGCGGTTGGACATTTGGAACAAAATAAAAACATTGGAAAGATTATAATTTCTAAAGAAAAAAAATATTGGAAAGGTTTTTAGAGATAAAACTATTCCTAAAAACCTAATAATAGTATAGATTACCAAATAATTTAAAAGTTTAATAAACATTAGGGATAATAACAGTGGGAATAAAATTCGAAAAAAATAATCATATAGCTACAATCACAATCAATAATCCTGATAAAGCAAACATCATGGATAGAGAAACATCTGATCAACTTAATGACGCCTGGATAGAGATCTGGGAAGATCAAAAAATCAGAGTTACAGTTATTACTGGATCTGGAGAAAAATATTTTTGTGCAGGACATAACTTAGCTCCACGACCAGACGTAACTGATGAAGAAAGAGAATTTGTTCGAACAGAAAGTATTTTCTGGCCCCCTGCAGGAACTCATGGTGGAGGACACAAACTTGGAGTAAACGGTAGAATGGGAGATCATTTTCCTCAGGTTTACAAACCAGTTGTAGCTGCTGTAAATGGATGGGCAGCTGGTGCTGGATTTTATACATTATTGTCGACGGCAGATATAAGAGTTGCATCTCAAGAGAATGCAAGATTTAAGTTTGCACTATTAGATAATGGATGGGTTGGTGGAGGACCAGGGGCTACCTTATTATCAAGACAAATTAGTCATGCACATGCGATGAAAATTTTACTTACAGATGAACCTTTTAATGCTGAAAAAGCTTTAGAAATTGGTTTGATAAATGAAGTTGTACCTCACGTAAATCTTATGGATAGAGCTTATGAAATAGCTGAATTAGTTAGCCAAAAGCCACCTAATGCTACAAGAATGATGAAAGAACTAATAACTAGATTTAGAGATATACCAGCTGATGAGGCATGGAGAGTTCAAACACTAATGAATCAGCTATTGGTTAATTTAACTACTGATGGCGAAGAAGGCAGAAAAGCCTTCCTTGAGAAAAGAAAACCCAAATTTACAGGTGGATTGAGGAGAAAAGGTGAACCATTCGAAGAGCTAACTGATGAGCAAAGAAAAAGAATTGATGAATTAAAAAAATACGGTGGAGCTTAACATAATTTATGGGTGTAGAAAAAATAGAAATCATTAATAAATTTGTTTATGCTGATGGAAAGATTTTCAGAAATAATAAATCATATGAACAAATTGACGCAAAAGTTACCTTTTGTATTGACCCTAAAGCACCTATCAATGAATCGATTGTAGATATTAATCTACTACCAACAGATAAAGATGGAAAATTTCTCTTTACTTCAGATTTTTCTATAGTAAAACCTATTGGTAATAATTTAGGTGATGAAAAAATATTACTTGAACTACCAAATAGGGGAAGAAGAAAAGTTGTAGATACATTTAATAGAACAAATGAAGAAACTTCGCATTCACCTGGACCTGGAGATGGTTTTCTATTTAATCATGGCTTCACTGTTGCATCAATTGGCTGGCAATGGGATGTATATCATAGTGATATATTAATGGGTCTCGACTCTCCTAATGCAGATTTATCTGGTGAAAAATATCGAGGTAAAAACGTAGTTGAGATAAGACCAAACAAAACTTCTAATACTTGGTTACTTGCTGATAGAGTTCACAAACCATTAAGAGCTGATTTAAGTGATTATAGTGCAAAATTATATATAAAAAATTTTGAAGATGATGTAGATATATTAGTCCCAAATAGCAAATGGAAATTTGCCAAGGAAACCANAAATGGTATTGTGGAAAGTAATGAACATATATACTTAAAAGAGGGCTTTTTAAAAGGAAAAATTTACCAAGTTGTTTATAAAACACTTGATGCACCTGTAGCTGGATTGGGGCTTATAGCTCTAAGAGATATTGGTTCTTACTTGAAAAACATATCAAAAGACAATAGTCTAGAATTAGAAAAACCCAAATACTTATACGGATATGGTGTATCACAAACTGGTAGAATGCTTAGACATTTTACCTATCTTGGTTTAAATATCGATGAGAATAGTGACAAAGTTTTTGACGGATTAATTCCCCATGTAGCGGGAGGAAGAATGGGAGCCTTTAATCATAGATTTGCTCAACCTTCAAATCAATCTTATCCAAGCTTTGGGCACCTTTTTCCTTTTTCTGACGGGGTGGTTAAAGACCCTCTATCAGGAAAAACTGACGGTTTATTAGATAAAGCAAAAAGTCAAAATTGTCTTCCTAAAATCATGTTTACAAATAGCTCTGCAGAATATTGGCGAGGAGATTGTTCTCTTACTCATATTGATATATCAGGAGAAAAAGATCTTGACTTAGATGAAAATATTAGAATATATCTTTTTTCTAGTACTCAGCATGGAGCTGGTGTTTTGCCTCAGTCAAATTCAACTGGAGCAGCCGAAGGTGCAATTGGACTATATGGTTTCAATGTTGTTGATTATGCACCATTACTTAGAGCATGTCTAATAAATCTGCATCTTTGGGTTTCAAAAAATACTGAACCACCAAAAAGTCAGTATCCCAAATTAGATGATAAAACTGCAGTAGATAGATCTGTTGTAATGGATAAGTTTAGTTACATACCTAACTTTAAGGTACTTGATAATTTAAAACTTTGGAAAATTCGAACTTTATACCTTGGCGAATATCAAGATAAAGGTATTGGAGAATATCCTCCAAAGGAGGGAGCTATGTATCCATGTTATGTTCCTGATGTTGACGAGAACTTAAATGAAATAGCTGGTATAAGATTGCCAGAAATAGTCTACCCTATCGCAAGCCATACTGGTTGGAATGTAAGAGACCCTCAAACTGGTGCAACTGACCAGATAGTCCCTATGCAAGGGTTTAGTTTGTGGTTTGATAAAAATTCTAATAGTGAAGACCCAAGGGGTACGATAAATANAAAATACTCATCTAAAAACGATTACAAAGAAAAAATTTATTCCGAATCAAAGAAATTAGCGGATCAAAGGTATATATTAGATGAAGATATAGATTTAGTCACTAATAATGCTACAGAAAGATTTGANTACTTAGTCTAGATCACCAGATTCAACGATCTTTTTTATCAAGTCTTCTGAATAACCAAGAATAGTTTTTAGAATTATTTCTGAGTCCCCACCAAGACTAGGTGGTTTGGAATAGTTTGGTTTTAGCTCATAACTTTTCCATGGTAAGCCAGGCATTTGTTTATTGTTACCATCTCTATCGCTTAGATTTTGAAAAAATTCTCTTTGGATTATGTGATTTACATCAATTAGTTGATCACTAGATAAAGATTTGTAGCTAGGTATTTCAAAATTATCTAAAATATCCAAACATTCTTTTTCAGAAATATTTTTTAAATAAGAAGTTATAGCTTGATCAATTTCAATAACATTATCTTTTCTTTTTTCTATATCCCAACCCTTATATGTCTCTGGAAGATTTAATGCCTCGCATAATGATATCCACTCGTCATCATTAGAAATGGATATAGATATCCAATTATCTTCACCTTGCATCTGATAGACATTATTTGGGCAGAAATATGAATCTAAATTTCCTCTTCTNCCTAATTTTTTCCCGCTAATCTGTTTTTCAATCAATGATTCGGGCATGGTAGATAGCTGTGCTTCGACCATTGCAAAATCTACTCTAAATCCTTCGTTTGTAATCTGTCTTTTGTATAGTGCTGAGGCAATCGCATACGCTAATAGCATTCCGCATAATGGGTCCGTCCAAGCTATTCCCATCGTTTCATTTTGATCATAATAGCCGTTTAGACCAGCAAATCCTGTATATCCTTGTAGAAGAGTACCATATGCTGCATATTTAGCAGTAGGTCCAAATTGCCCGGTTCCTGAGGCAGAGACCATAACAAGATTAGGATTGATTTTTCTAATTGTTTCCCAATCCAAGCCTAGCCTATCCATAACGCCAGGAGCAAAATTTTCTATAAGTACATCACTTTTTGAAATAAGCTCTTTAATAATTTTCTGTCCATATTCTGATTTCAAATTCAATGATAGTCCCAATTTAGCTTGTCCTAAAACATCATGCAATTGACCTGATCTGCCTGGATCTGGACGTTGTTTAGATTCAATTTTTACAACTTCTGCACCCATTGACGATAAATATCTTGTAGATGTAGGCCCAGCTATAACCCAACTTAGATCTACTACNCTAATACCTTCCAAAGGNAGTTTTCTAGCATTNNTTTCTATTTTTTTTGTCTTAGTATTCTCTAACCAATCAATAGTTTTAGCATTAATAAAATTGTATTTATTTACAAAAGAATTCTTATCACCATTAATTGTGTATGGAATACCAGGAAATTTTATTGAACCACTATCATAAGAAAAATNATTAAAATAATTTCTTACGGATAAATGCTCTGAATCTAGGTGATAACTAGGATGATATCTTGGATAGCATGGAATCCTATTTTTTTGTAAAAGATGAAAAATTTCTTCTGCATCTTTTTGTTTAGTCCAATTGGAAAGATGGTTTATTACTTCATCTGAGTTTTCTTCTCTTAGAGCTCTATTTGAAAATTTCTCATCGTTTGCCCAATCTGGATTGCCTAGGAGTTGAACAAGGGACTTCCATTGATGTTCTTCTCTAGGAGATATACCGACAGAGCCATCTTTTGCAGGCAATATAGTCAGAGCTGGACCAGGAGTCTTGGTCTTTTTTCTAGGCCTTGTATTATTCCCNCCAAAAGATTTAGAGGCTAATGTTACTGGCTCCATAAATGCTAAAGCTTCTTGCATTGATATATCAATAAGACTTGCACCAGGGGAACTTGAATTCAAGTAAGTAGCAAAAGATGCCGCAGTCGCTGCTGCAATTCCTGAAATAAATTCAGACTGTTCACCAAAAGCTCTTACTGGCGGAGATTTTTTTAAATCTTCGACAGGACCAATAAGACTTTTTGCCAAACCACTAGAATGAAAAATATTAATATCATTAGCCTTCTTGTGAGAATCAGGTCCAGTAAGTCCATAAGGGGTTATATAAATATAAGGAATATTAGGGTTAGAATTTTTTATTTGCTCAAAGCTCAATCNATATCTTTNTAGCTCATTGGGATGCCATGAACTAATCAATAAATTTGCACCCTTTAATAAATTTATAAAAACAGCCTTATCTTCAGAAATTCCTAAATCTAGTTTTATTCCCCGCTTTCCTACGTTTTGAGATAAGAAAACTCCACCTACTTCTTCAGAATTATCAGATATTAATGGTGGCTTATTTCTATTTGGATCTCCATCAATTGGTTCTATCTTAATAACATCAGCACCCAGCTCAGAAAACAATCTTGAACANACNGAGCCTGCAAGCNTATCTCCAATTTCAAGAACACGAAGATTAGTGTATAGTTTAGNATTCATTTNCATAATTTTTCNGAATTATTTTATCCGCAATTTGCACAGCATTGATCTACCCAGTGACCNTTAGNATGCTCTNTCAAACCCATTGAAGAGTTCCCACTTTTACATTCNTCAGATGGCTCTGGACACCTAGTTCTAAAGACACAACCAGAAGGAGGATTTGTTGGACTTGGGATATCACCTTCTAGTATAGTACGTTGTCTTTTAGCCTCAATTTCAGGATCAGGTACTGGTACAGCAGAAAGCAGAGCTCTTGTATAGGGATGAACAGGACTATTATAAATTTTATCTCTATCACCATATTCTACAATATGACCAAGATACATTACTGCGACTCTATCACTTACATGTCTTACGACTGACAAGTCATGAGCAATGAAAAGATATGCAATGTTAAATTCTTTTTGTAAATCTTCTAACAAATTAATAATTTGTGCTTGGATAGATACATCTAAAGCAGAAACTGGTTCATCAAGAATAATTAATTCTGGATTAGCTGCTATAGCTCGAGCTATACCAATTCTTTGCCTTTGTCCACCAGAAAATTCATGAGGATATCTACTAATCATCGCAGAATGTAAACCTACAATATCTAATAATTCCAATACTCTTTTTCGTCTATCTTCTTCATTATCAAATATCTTATGAGTTAAGAGAGGTTCAGAGATAATTCTCTCAGCAGTCATTCTTGGATTCAAAGATCCATATGGATCCTGAAAAACAAATCCTACTTGTTTTCTAAATTCCCTAAGATTTCTACCTTTAAGATTGGAAACATCACCACCATTAAACTGAATATTACCTGCCGTTGGTTTGACTAATCTAATTATAGCTTTACCAACAGTTGTTTTTCCCGAACCACTTTCACCAACCAAACCTAATGTTTCACCAGGACTAATTGAAAGATCAACTCCATCAACTGCTTTAACATAACCTTTATTTNTTACAAAAATAAATCCACGATTAATTGGAAAATATACCTTCAAATCTTTTACATCTAAAACCGTATTATTTGCCATATTTATTCCCCATACTTAATCAAATTTATGAACATTTTACACAACATTTATCTACCCAATGCCCTTTAGAAACTTCAATTAGTCCCATCTCAATATTTCCATTTTTGCAATCATCAGTAGGATTTGGACATCGTGGAGCAAAAGAACAACCTTTAGGTAAATTAGATAAATCAGGAATTTCACCTTCTATAGTAGTAAGTTTTTTTGACCCAGTGTTAAGTAAATTTGGAACAGAACCTAATAAGCCCTGAGTGTAAGTATGGCTAGGATTCTTATAGACGTCCATTGCAGTTCCAGTTTCGATGATTTTACCTGCGTACATTACATTTACTCTGTCTGCATATCTAGCTACTATTCCTAAATTATGAGTAATTATTATCAATGCTGTTTTAGATTCCTGAGTTACCTTCATTAATAGCTCTAGTATTTGAGCCTGAACCGTTACATCTAAAGCAGTTGTCGCTTCATCAGCGATAAGCAATTTTGGGTCACAACTCATAGCAATAGCAATCATAACTCTTTGTCTTTGACCACCACTCATTTGATGAGGATAATCATTCATTTTTTCTAAGGCATCTGGAATACCTACCTGAAGTAATAATTCCCCAGCTCTTTTCCAAGCTTCTTTTTTTGATAATTCTTTATGCAAAATTAATGATTCAGTGATCTGGGAACCTATAGTCATTACAGGATTTAAGGATGTCATAGGCTCTTGAAAAATCATGCTAATCTGCTCTCCCCTTATTCCTTGTAACTTCCCTGGAGGAGCTTTGACAAGATCATTTCCTTCAAATAAAATTTTTCCATTAACAATTTTGCCAGGAGGATTAGGGATAAGACCCATTATAGATAATGCGGAAACACTTTTGCCACAACCACTTTCTCCAACTATGGCCAAAACTTCTCCCGAATCCAAGTTAAAAGATACATCGTTTACAGCTTTAATCAAACCAGCTCTAGTACTAAAATGAGTGGAAAGATTTTGCACTTCTAGCAAAGTTTTTTTTGTAGATTTTTTTGACTTACTAATTGTTTTTCTTTTTGTAACCATAATTTCAACCTAAAATTAAATTTTCCCTCTTAATCTTGGATCTAATACATCTCTTAGACCATCCCCAATAAAACTAAACGCCATAACTAACAACACAATCGCTATACCTGGCGCAAATGTTAGGTATGGAGCTGATCTCATATTTTGAAATGCCAAAGATAACATATTTCCCCACGTTGGTGTAGGTGGCGTCACGCCAAGACCTAAGAAACTTAAAGAAGCCTCACCTAAAATAGCAAATCCAACCCCAAGGCTTGCCTGTACAATTATTGGTTGAATTGAGTTAGGCATCATATGAATCATTATAAGTCTAAAATTTGACACTCCCATGGCCTTAGCTGCATCGTAATATTCTCTTCCTTTTACTGACAAGGCTTGACTTCTTATTAGTCTAGTTTGAGCACTAGACAAATTAAATCCTAAGGCAAGACTTACAGTAAAAATACCTCCACCTAGAACCAAAAGAAATAGCATAGANAGCAGTAGCCCAGGAATAGCCATTTTTGCATCAACAAATCTCATTATAGCGTGATCTGTCCAACCTCCAAAATGAGCAGCTAGCAAACCTAATGGAACTCCAATCAGAAAAGCAATAACTACAGAAAATAAACCTACAATCATAGAAATTCTTGCNCCATANGCTAATCTNACCCATACATCNCTACCAAGNTAATCNGTNCCAAGNATATAAGTTGGNTTTTCTANNGGACTCAAAAANTTATCNGCNACAACANATTTTGTANNTTCATGCCATGTGATAAAGGGAGCAAACACAGCAATAAATGTGAATATAAAAATTATAATTNCNCCAATTACAGATAACTTATGCCTGAGCAATCCNTGNATNGTTTCNGGNAANGANTTATATAGTTTGGAAAAAAATCCTCTGTTTATCGTTTTATTATCTGTAGCCATGTTTAATCCCCATACTTTATTCTTGGGTCAATATAAGTATATAGTAAATCCGTTATCAAATTTGCGATAATTATCGCAGCAGCTGAGACCATAACAACTCCCATAATGACCGGATAATCAGCTTTCTGTAAAGCTGTTACAGATAAAGCCCCTAGACCAGGCCAAACAAACATAGTTTCAAGAATAATTGCCCCTCCAAGAATTCTTCCGAGCCTTAGCCCTAATATTGTTACCAAAGGAAGTAAAGAGTTCCTTAATGCGTGCTTAATAACTACTTTTTTTTCAGAAACTCCTTTAGACCTTGCTGTTCTAATAAAATCTTCACCCATAGTTTCCAACATAGAAGATCTACTCTGCCTCATTAATGTCGCAGCACCACCAATACCTCCAGCAATCCAGGGCAACATACTTGATTGAATAGCATATAATGGATCATGCCAAAATAAGACTGTGCCAAACGTAGGAACTAAATCCAATTGAACGGAAAAAAATAAAATTAGTACCAATGCAATCCAAAATTCTGGTAGGGCTAATGCAAAAAGCGCACTACTTGTAGCTGCAATATCGTACTTAGTATTTCTTTTTAGAGCAGCAACAATACCTGTGGCTACACCAAACAATATTGCAATAACGAAAGAACCTACCGCCATCTGTATCGTATAAGGAATTCTCATTCCTACCAAACGAGTTACTGGCTGGTTATTTTGATATGATAAGCCCCAGTCACCAGTTACAAAGGCTCCAAGCCAATCTGCATACTGAATAGGTATAGCTCGATCTAAACCATATTCCTTTTTTATCATATCGACTTGTTCTTGTGTATAT
>PAOV01000010.1 GCA_002708145.1 Chloroflexota bacterium | reverse complement strand
CGATTATATATAGAGTGTTAGCCGAGGTAGCTCAGGTGGTAGAGCAATGGACTGAAAATCCATGTGTCGGCAGTTCAAGTCTGCCCCTCGGCACCACCAGGAACTAAATAAATATTTAAATCCCCTTAAAATTAGGCTTTCTTTTCTCCATGAAGGCTCTTCTTCCTTCAATATAATCCTCGCTCTTGAAGCATCTATCAACAAGCTCTGCAATATAGTCTAAATTTTGCATATTAAAATTTTTTAGACCTTCATTAATTGCTGCCTTTGAAGATTTAATTGTTAATGGAGCATTATTAGCGATAATTGAAGAAAAATTTTCAACATATTCTTGCAATTGCTTTTTTTCTACAACTGCATTTACCAAACCCATTTTTTCAGCCTGCCCAGATGAGAATCTATCACCCGTAAAAAAAATTTCCTTAGCGTAGGAAGGTCCTACTAAATTCATTAGTTCCTTTATTCCATCATAGCCATACCCTAACCCAAGTTTCGCGGCAGGTACTCCAAACTGGCTATCGTTTGAAGCAATTCTAATATCAGCAGTTAATGCTATGCCCATACCCCCACCTATACAATAACCTTCTATCATTGCTATAAGAGGTTTTTGAAAATTAGTTAATGAATTTTTAGCTAATGAACTTGCCTGTTCATAATACTCAACTTGTTCAGGAGTACTTCTAACTTCTTCAAACTCAGAAATATCTGCTCCTGAAACAAAAGCTTTGCCTCCTTCACCTTTCATGACAATTAACCTAACATCATCATTTTTTGAAAATTCTTCAATAACTACTGGAATTGCTTCCCACATTTCTAAGGAAACAGCGTTTCTTTTTTTAGGTTGATTAAAAATTAGCCATCCTATATTTTCTTCTACTTCAGCTATTATTTTTTTTGTAGGTAAATCTAATCTGTTCATATAATTTTCCTTAAATTATTCCGTCTAAATGAAATGCTTCTATTGATTCTTTTTTGTATCCCAATGATTCCAAGATATTGTCCGTATGCTCTCCTTGTTCTGGAGTAGCAGATCTGATTTTTGAATCAGTTCTACTCATTTTTATAGCTTGATTAACTACATTAAACTTGCCTAGCCTTGGATGGTCAACTTCAACCGCCATATTTAAATGTTTTACCTGTGGATCTAAGAAAACCTGATCCATTGAATAAATAGGTCCTGCTGGGCAACCAGCATCATTTAATAGTTTTATCCAGTATTCACTTGTATTTCGACCTATAATCGAGTTAATTTCTGAATTCATTTCAATTCTATTATCAGATCTTGATTCTGAATCAACAAACCTTTCATCTTTAATCAATTTTTCATTACCAATAACTCTACAAAATTTTTCATACATTGCTTGACCTGAAATCGCAATATTAATATGTCCGTTGTTAGTTTTAAAGACACCAGTAGGTATAGTTTTAGGATGATCATTACCCATTGCTTGAGGGACTTCACCATCTTTTAAGTATCTTGCAGCTTGGAAATCTAGCATTTGGATTTGCGATTCTAATAAAGAAGTTTTAACCCATTGACCCTTACCAGACTTACTCCTCTCTATCAGAGCTAACATAACTCCTTGAGCTGCAAACATACCTGTGCATAAATCAGCAACAGGAATACCAACTCTCATTGGACCTTGCCCAGGCATTCCAGTTATTGACATTAGCCCTCCCATTCCTTGAGCAATCTGATCAAATCCAGCCCTAGATCCATAAGGACCATCCTGTCCAAAACCAGAAATACTAACAAGAATAATTTTCGAATTAATCCTAGATAAAGTCTCATAATCTGCTTTTAGCCTGTATTTGACGTCTGGTCGATAGTTTTCAACGACTACATCTGAGCTAGAAACCAGTTTATGAAAAATCTCAACCCCTTTATCAGATTTCAAATTAAGAGTCATTGAGCGTTTATTTCTATGCAAGTTTTGAAAATCATAATCATCTCTTGCTCCACCTAACGGATCTTTAATATTTGTCGGAGCTTCAACTTTTATTACATCCGCTCCCCAATCAGCCAATTGCTTCACACAGGTAGGGCCTGCTCTGACTCTAGATAAATCAAGAACTTTCACATCTGATAAAGGTAAACCAACCATAAATTTCTCCAAAATATTCTTACTAAATTAACTTTTATAAAAATTATATATATAATATCGTTTGATTGTACAAAATAAATATCATATAGCCAAGGAAGAAATAAATGTCTGAAAAAGAAAATTTTAATATGGATCCAGTTTTTGTTCCAGACGAAATACTTGAAGGGTTTAAAATTTTACCTACTGCAACAGTCTATAATGCAGTGAAATATTTCTCTAGTTCAAATAACTATACAAAAAATAGCCCTTGCGTATGCGAAGGGCTCAAAAACTACACGCCTGGACAAAAAATTGCTGCCCGTGCAAAAACCCTTAGGTTTTTACCCTTAAGGCAAGATATTGCTGGAGAAGTTATATCTCGAGAGGAATCATCTGAATATAAAGCCATGGGCAGGTGTGGCCCTGGAGACGTTTTAGTTGCCGATATTCAAGGAAAGGAGCAAGATGTTGTTGCTGGAGATGTAAAATTATTGCAGCTTGCTATGAATAATGCGGATGGTGTAATAATTGATGGAGCAATAAGAGATCTCGACGTTCTAAGAGATGAAAACTATGATCTTATTGTTTATGCTAAGGCTAGAAGCTTACATGGGAACCCTAATACCATTCCAGCAGAAGAAAATGTACAAATACAGTGCGGAGGAGCATTAGTCAGGCCAGGCGATGTGATGGTTGGAGATGATGATGGCGTGATAGTTGTCCCATCTTGGATGGCTAAAGCTGTTTTAGAGCACGCTACTGAACATGAAGAAGTTGAAAATTATATAAAAACAAAAATAAAAAAAGAAAATGTTGTACCAGGAAAATATTATCCCCCTCAACCAGAATCATTTGATGAGTGGAGAGATATAAAAAAATCTAAGTAGGAAATATATGATAAATAATCAATATTGGGCTATGTCTTCTCATCCAGAAGGAATGCCAAAAAAAGACAATTTTAAGTTAGTAAATGAAATACTTGAAGAACCTCAATTTGGTCAAGTTTTAATTAAAACACTATTTCTCACTCTTGATCCATACATGAGAGGTAGAATGAGGCCAGGACCTTCTTATGCTCCAGGATTAAAAAAAGATGAAATTATGACTGGTGAAATTGTAGGTATTGTAGAAATTAGTAATTCAACAAAAATACCAATTGGGTCATTTGTAAGAGCAAGGTCTGGATGGACAAAATACTCAGTTAAGTCAGATTCCGAAGTCATAATTTTAGATCATTCATCATCTAGAATTTCTACATATTTAGGCGTTTTAGGTATGCCAGGATTAACTGCTTATCATGGACTACTTGAGATAGGACAACCAAAAGCAGGCGAAACACTAGTTGTTTCTGCGGCATCCGGTGCTGTCGGAGCTCTGGTGGGTCAAATAGGAAAAATAAATGGATGCAGAATTATAGGCACGGTGGGTAATGAAGTAAAAGCTAAATATATTACTGAAGAATTAGGGTTTGACTATGCCATCAATTATAAAAAAGAAAATATAGAAGAAAAAATTAAAGATTTTTGTGAAAATGGTATTGATATTTACTTTGACAATGTGGGAGGAGAAATTACCGATGTAGTGTTGAATAACTTAGCTTACAAAGCCAGAGTGATCGTTTGCGGCCAAATATCACAATATAATGCAATAAAAACACCAATTGGGCCAAGAAATTTGTGGTCACTTATTAGAACCCAATCAAAAATAGAAGGGATGCTGGTTTCAGAATATGGTGATAAAAAAAATCAAGTTGCACTAAAGAGAATTTCTAAATGGATACTCGAGGGGAAAGTAAAGTACAAAGAAGACATAATTGAAGGATTTCAAAACGCGCCTGACGCATTCCAAAAACTTTTTACTGGAGAAAATTTTGGAAAACTACTTATAAAAGTAGATGATATATAAAAAGATAAATTAATTTTCTTCTTGTATAATAACTAAAAACAAGAATTAAGCGGAAGTGGCTCAGTGGTAGAGCATCTCCTTGCCAAGGAGAAGGTCGCGAGTTCGAATCTCGTCTTCCGCTCCATTATTGTAAATAAAAAAACACAAACTTTAGNAAATAAACATGGAACCAATAATACCAATTATTATAGTAACTATAATAATTTTAGTACTAAGTACAGTGATAGTACCTCAGCAGACTATGGTAATAATAGAAAGATTAGGTAAATACAACAGGATATTAAGTCCAGGGCTAAATTTCAAAATACCTATTATTGAAAGAGTTTCAGGAAAAGAGTCAATTAGAATAAGACAGCTAGATGTTCCAGTTGAAACTAAAACTCAAGATAATGTATTTGTAAATCTTGGTGTATCAATTCAATTTTTAGCGATAAGTGAAAAAATCTTTGATGCTTTTTATAAACTTACTGATGTTAATCAACAAATTACATCCTACGTATATGACGTAGTTAGAGCAGAAGTCCCTAAGAAAAAACTTGATGAATTATTCGAATCTAAGGATGAAATTGCTCAAACAATAAAGGCTGATCTTTCAGGTTCGATGGATGATTTTGGGTACTCCATAGTTAATTCACTTATTACTGATATTGACCCTGCTCCTAATGTAAAAGAGGCAATGAACCAAATAAATGCTACAGCAAGATTGAGAGTTGCAGCTCAAAATGAAGCAGAAGCAGATAAAATAAGGCAAGTAAAAAATGCTGAAGCAGATGCTGAAGCAAAAAAATTGCAAGGTGAGGGTGTAGCTCAGCAAAGAGCAGCTATAATTGAAGGTTTTAAGACATCAATAGATGATTTAAAGAAGGTTACCGGTAGCGATGTTGAAACTCAAGATGTTATGAATATGGTTATGATGGTGCAATACTTCGATGCTCTGAGAGATATAGGAACAACAGGTCAAAATAATGCCGTTCTAATTCCTTATGGAGCTGGTGGGTCAAATGAAATTTTACAACAAATGACTCAAGCTATGGTTGCAAGTGAACAAATCAAACCTAAATCATAAATAATATTTAAAAAATAAAAATTTTCATGCCAAAACCATCATTAAAAATATATTTTGAAAATAATCTTAAAATATTAAAATCGATGCGTAGTAACTCTGTGAATTTAATTTACGTCGACCCTCCCTTCAATACAGGAAAAATACGTTCTCATAGTATTATGAAAAACGTACAAAATGATGAAGGTAATAGAATTGGATTTCAGGGGAAAAAATATTCGACTATAACATCTGATAGTTTTAGTTATGATGACAAAATAGAAAGCTATTTAGATTTTTTAAGATTAAGAATAGAANAATCCAAAAGAGTCCTTAAAAAAAATGGGAGTTTCTTTTTACATCTAGATTATAGAGAAATTCATTATGCTAAAGTTTTATGTGATGAAATTTTTGGTAGAGATTCATTTATCAATGAGATAATCTGGTCTTATGACTATGGAGCTAGAAGTAGAAAAAAATGGTCAGCAAAACATGAAAATATCTTATGGTATGCTATTGACCCATCTAATTACACATTTAGATACGATGATATAGATAGGATTCCATATATGGCTCCAAATTTAGTTGGAGAAGAAAAGGCTAAGAAGGGAAAAACACCTACTGATTCATGGTGGCATACAATTGTTAGTACAAATGGAAAAGAAAAAACAGGTTATCCTACACAAAAGCCACTAGGAATAATAGATAGAATTATAAAGGTGCATTCGAATCCTGGAGAATTAGTATTAGATTTTTTTGCTGGAAGTGGAACAACTGGTATGTCAGCAATTAAGAATGATAGAAATGTTGTATTAATTGACAATAATCCAGAATCAATAAATGTTATGAAAAAACGATTTAAAAATTATGATTTCACTTTAGTTTAATTTTTTTTATCTAGTGAATTATTTTGTGTATTAAAATTTATAAAAATTTATTTCACAAAATATTACTAACAAAGATAAAAAATATTATATTTTTTTACAAATGCCTATGGATTAATTCTTTTTTATCTATTACACTTCTACAATCAAATTAGGATTGGAAGTAATCGTTAAAGTTTTTTTCTTTTACGTACCCGATCATTAACGAGGAGAAAATATGAGATTTCTTAAGAATCGGTTATTCTTAGCAGTTTCCTTATTGGTAGCTCTTCCTGTAGCAATTGCTGCATGTAGTAGCGACCCAGAAATTGTTGAGAAAATCGTAGAAGTTGAAAAGGTTGTTGAAGTTGAAAAAGAAGTTCAAGTAGAAGTAACTAAGGTTGTTGAAAAAGAAGTAGAAAAAACAGTTGAGAAAAAAGTTGAAGTTGTTGTAACAGCAACTCCTATCCCAACTGCTACTCCTATACCTATAGCACCACTTGAGCCAGCACCTCAACCTAAAAATGCCGCCGGCACACTAACTGCAGCAGTATTCGATGTTGCTCCGGGAGTAGGTTTACCTGCTAACCAAGCACCAGTTGAAGCAATGCAGTATTGGGGTGTAGGTGAAGGTCTATTTGCTATGGATGCCGGAGGAACAATCGTAAACCGATTGGCAAGCGGTTATACCATTGCTGAAGACCAAGCTTATGTTGATATAGATATTAGGTCTGGAGTTAAGTTCCATGGTGATTTTGGCGAATTAACTGCTGAAGATATCGTTTGGACCCTTGACCAATCTAACGCAACAACAAATCCAACAAGTATTCATGGTCAGGCTGGTGACTACGCTGCTTTATTCTCAAAGCACGAAGTCATAGATTCTGACACAGTTCGTTTAACATTTAGTGCATTCGATCCAAGATGGAATGGTCACTTCTTAAATGAACAAGCTCAAGGAACAGCTTTTGTTCCTAAAGCTGCTTGTGATGGAGATGCAACTATAGCTAGTCTAAGTTGTCCTTACCTTCAAGAAAATATAGTTTCTACAGGACCATACACTGTTAGTGAATGGAAACAGGATGATAAAGCTATACTTACAAAGCAAAGTGAACATTGGAGAAAAGTTGGTAACGCTGATACTATTACTTTCCTTGAAGTTCCTGAGCCTGCGACACGTGTTGCAATGCTAAGGACAGGAGAAGTTGATATCGCTGATTCAATCCCTCTAAAAGACATTAAGCCTTTAGCTGAGAGTGGTTTCAAAGCCGAATCAATTACAAGGGCAGGTCGAGTTCACCAAATCATATTCTCTGGTAACTACTGGGAAGCAAACCATCACCGAACAGGTGAAGACCTAAAGAGAACTGGATCAGGTTACTGTATCCATGATCTACCTTGGGTTGGTTGTAATATTGAAGGTAAACAACCAGGAGATATGGAAGAAGCAAGAGATGTTCGATGGGCTCTAGCAAAAGCTATTGACAGAGAACTTATAATCGATACTGTATTAGACGGTTTTGGTAACGTTGCTTCATTAGAGTATGTTGACACTACAGCTGAATGGTTCAAAGATAAATGGTTAATCCCATATGACCCAGCTGCTGCCGCAGAACAAATGGCAAAAACAGCTTGGCCAGAAGGTAAGTTTGTTATGAACATTTGGACTGGTGGAGAGCTTGGTGGTTCTGGCGGAACAAACGCTGAAATCAACGATGCTGTTGCAGGTATGTGGTTGTCTATATGGCCTGACATGGATCTTCAGGTTATGAAGTCTGCTTACTCTGTTATTCGACCAGGTCTTGTTGGTCGAACAAACACCATTCCTTACGCAGGTGACTGTGATGAGGGATCAACAACTATTCCATTTGATTGGCCACATGGTTCTACTGAGACCAGTATTACTCGTGGTGGATTCGGTTGTGGTATTGAGATTCCTAAGATAGCTGAAACTTTTGATAAAGTATCAGCAGAATCTGATTCCGCAAAACGATTCGAATACAATGAAGAAATGGTTGATTACTTGTATGACCAGATGATATTTGCTGGTACTGTACAAGTTCCAACATTGGTGGTTTATAACCCTAATTCAATCTCAGGTTGGTTAGGAACACCTTCAATGTTCGCAACAATGAACGAGTTTGAGTCAATTGAACTTGCTCGATAGAGAATAATTTTATTTGGTGTGGGGAATTTCCCCGCACCAAATAAATAATATAAATTAATATAAATTAATATAAAAAAATAAATATTTATTACAGGCACTTAAATTGAGAAAATATCTTATACAAAGGTTTTCATTTGGAATATTATCGCTAATAGCTGCTACATTAATTGTTTTTGTTTTATCAAGAGCAACTGGTGACCCCCTTCTTCTTTATGCGAAACCAGGTGGTTATGGTATGTCACCAGAGCAAATTGCAGCCTTGACAGAAAAATTAGCATTAGACAAACCACTTATAGTTCAATATTTTATATGGTTAGGTAGAACAGTAACTGGTGATTTAGGAAAGACTCTTCTTGCAGAACAGCCAGTTCTTGATGTTATAAAAATGAAAATAGGTGCCACATTTCAATTAGGTTTAGTTGCCTGGGTAGTTGCAACAGCTATAGGAATTCCGCTTGGAGTATTATCTGCTGTTAAAAGAGGAAGTGTTTGGGATTACATTGGAAGAATGTTTGCATTATTTGGGCAGGCCACTCCCGTATTTTTTATAGGTATCCTAGGTATACTATTTTTTGCTGTAAATCTTGGGTGGCTTGATGCCGCTGGCAGGCCAACTGAAAAACCTTTTTTTCCTGCACAATTTAAATCATTAATAATGCCTACTGTTGCACTAGCATGGTTACCCGCTGCATCATATCTTAGAATAACCAGATCTGCAATGTTGGAAGTCTTAGATTCTGAATATATCAAATTAGCAAGAGCAAAAGGAGTTTCTCAAAATGCTGTAATTTGGAGACACGCATTAAGAAATGCTCTAATTCCACCTATTACTGTTTCTGCACTTATTTTAGTTGGTTTCTTGGAAGGATCTGTTGTTGTGGAGGCTGTTTATGCTTGGCCAGGAATAGGAAGAATGGCAGTAGAATCTATTCATAACAATGACTTTCCTTTATTAACTGGAATAATCTTAATGTTTGCAGTCCTATATGTTGCAGGTAGTTTCCTAGCGGATATCGCTTATACACTTGTTGATCCAAGGATAAGGTACTGAAATGAACTCAAATATTGATGGAATAAATAGCCCAGCTTTAGTAAAAGAAAGCCTTAAAACAAAGATTTTTTATGTTCTAAGAAGATGGCCTGTAATACCAATTCTTGTACTTACTATAATGGTATTTATTGCTGTTTTTGCACCTCTAATATCACCAATGGGCCCAAAGGAAATAAATCTTAGAGGTCGCGCTGCTCCGCCTTTTTGGGAGAAAGAATGGTACGATGCAAATCCTAAAAACGAGATAACATACGTATTAGGTGCTGACCATGTAGGTAGAGATGTGCTTACTCGTATGTTTTATGGCGCAAGAATCTCTCTAGCAGTTGCATTAATATCTCTAACTGCAGGAGTGGTAATTGGTACCGCAATTGGGCTAGTTGCCGGTTATTATGGTGGTTTTATTGATGAATTTTCTATGCGTGCTGTGGATGTTTGGAACGCCTTACCCTTCTTATTGATTGCCATTTTAGCAGCTGTAACATTTGGGCAAGAAGTATGGATAGTAATGGTCTTATTAGCTTTAGTAGCTTGGGCAGGTAATGTAAGGAATGTTAGAGCTGAAGTTTTAACCTTAAAAACTAGAGATTATGTTTCTTTAGCAAAAATTGCTGGCGCTTCAGATTTTAGAATACTAATGAAACACATTTTCCCTGGAGTTGTAAATACCATAGTTGTTTTAGCTACTCTAAGAGTCGGAGGATTAATACTAGCTGAAGCTTCACTGAGTTTTTTAGGTGCAGGAATCCCAGCTCAAACACCTACATGGGGTAATATGATTTCTGAGGGACGTGAATGGCTTAGCACAGCTTGGTGGATAGCTATGTTCCCTGGAATATCAATTCTACTTGTTGTTATGAGTGTAAACTTTTTCGGTGATTGGCTAAGAGATAGATGGGACCCAAGATTAAGACAATTGAATTAAGTTTTAATATTGTCTAATTTTTCAGCCATATCAAAATCTGATTGAATAATCCCGCCCTCACTATGACTCCACCATGCTGTAGTAACTTTACCCCATTCTAAAATTATTCTAGGATGATGATTAAATTCTTCAGCTAAAATACCAACTTTATTAGCAAAGTCTAATGCTTGAACAAAATTCTCAAAGTGAAATTCTTTTGATAATTTTGAGATAGAATCCTCATCTATAACCTCCCATCCAGATATTTTAGATAATTCAGTAATTATTTCATTTTTTTTAAGTTTACCCATAGTACTCCTTTTTAACATATAAGTTTATAATATATTTATTAATATTGTTAATAGTGTTAATTAAATAGCCGAAGTGGCGGAATGGCAGACGCGAAGGTCTCAAACACCTTTGGGCTTAAAACCCGTGTGGGTTCGACTCCCACCTTCGGCACCAATCAAGGAAAATATATGTCGAATGATTTAATAATAAGATCAAAATGCCCTGTATGCAGCTCAACAGATTTTTATGCTATGTGCACTATGGGAAAGGAATATTTTGAGACTAGCAAAAAAGGTTGGAATTATAAAAAAACTAGAAATATTATTGCGGGAATGGATTTTGAAAAAAATCCAAATATGGAAATTAAATATAATAAATGTCTACAATGTGGAATTTTTTTCACAGATAAAGTCATACCTATCGAAGATGCATTCGCTAAAATTTATGGAGATACAAAACTTGGGGAAGAAATGTTTTTATCTTCATCAGTGAATTCTATTATAGATGCAGTTAGAAGAATCAGAATTAATTCTAATTTAGTATCGCTTGGTTTAAAAAATTCTAATTCTAACTTGAAGGTACTTGATTATGGCTGTGGTAATGGTTGGGACTTATCATCTTTTAGTAATTTAAAACTAGAGAAAATTGTCGGTTATAATAAATATAACTATATGTTCCCTGTAATAAAAAAATATTTCCAAAAAAATATCATACTAACTAGCGACAAAAATGAACTAAATAAAATAGGCCCATTTGACATAATAAGATGCAATTCTGTTCTTGAACATGTATCTGATCCAAATGTAGTTATTAGTGATATATATAAACTTTTGAAACCAGGTGGATATGCGTATTTCTCAGCGCCAAGTATAAAATTTTCTGAGATGAAAAAAAATTGCAAAGATGTTGAAAAGGGTATAAAAGTAAAAAATTTACATGAAGGGCACCTCCAAATTTGGAACAACAATGCTTTATCCTTATCTAAATTTGTTCATCAAAATGGATTCAAAATTGTACCCGCAATAGGTGGAGTACCATTTGAAAATATTGCTAATAACCTTTCTTCATTAAGATTTTTCTTAGGACATATTTATAGAGCTTCTGAAATTTTGAAAGAATCTATGAAAATAAAATTAAGAATAAATAATCATAGTGCTTTTTTTGCAAAAAAAATATCATGAGAGTAAATCTTTCTTCAGTAAACATACAAACTTGGCATCATTTCTTGCGACAAAGAGATTTATTACAAATATTAAGTAATTTAGATTATGACAAAAATAAAAGAGTTCTAGAAGTCGGTGCTGGAGATGGTTCTCAAACCAAATTACTCAAAAAATATTTTAATGAAGTAATTTCGATAGATATAGCACCTGCAACTAATATTGAACAAATTATAATTGCTGACGTTTGTGATTTGCCTTTTGAAGATAAAGAGTTTGATATTATATTTAGTTCTAATGTTTTGGAGCATGTGGATAATCTTGAAAAAGCTTTTTCTGAAATGAAAAGAGTTTTAAAAGATAATGGCATAATGATACATTCAATGCCAAGCCATGTATGGAAGTTATTACAGATGTCTTTAGGATGGTTGCACTCATTTAAGAAAATTATGTATAAGTTATTAAATATAAAAATTTCAAGAAGAGCAACACCTGATGATTTTGTTCACTTACATGGTACTAATCCAAAAAAAAGAAGCCTTAGCGATAAATTGATGGGATTAATAATTCCATCAATTCATGGAACATCAAATAATCATATTTATGAATATTTGAGATTTAGACCATCGTACTGGAAAAAAAAGTTCAATGAAAATGATCTTATTTGTGTAAAAAAACATAACCTTTTTTTACACACTCCATATGAATTTTTCCCATTCAAATTCCTAAGACTAAGAGATTTAATAGGTAAATGGGGATTTGCGTCGGTATTTGCGTATGAATTAAGAAAAATCAGATAAAATATTACATATAAAATTAATTTCATCAGATAATAGCTCTGGATATATTGGTAGGGATAATAATTCTTTTGTTAGTTTTTCAGTTACAGGGAATTGATTTTTATCTACTTTATAAACTTCAAAGATTGGCTCAGCATATAATGGGGTGCTATAGTGAATCATAGTTTGAATACCTGAATCGAATAATTTATTTTTTATCTTATCTCTATTTTTTAGGCATCTAAGTACATACTTATGGTAAACATGTTTATTATTGGGTTTTTCTAGAGGAGCAATTATTTCACTTGGAACAAACGATGAATATTTACTTGCTATATCAATTCGTTTGTTTGTCCAGTCGATCATTTTTTTTATCTTAAATTCAATTATTCCAGCCTGTAAAGATGATAGTTGAGAATTATAACCTAAACTTTTATATGCTCTATGTTCATCTCTCCCATGATATCTTAGTTTGGTTATCTCTTCTTTAATAAAATGTGAATTCGTAATTACGGCCCCCCCACTCCCATATGCACCAGCAATTTTCATAGGATCAAAACTTAGAGTAGCAGCATCCGAATTATTACCTAAAACAAAATCATTATTTTTAGCTCCAAGAGCTTGAGCTCCATCTTCTATTAATATAACATCATTTTTTTTACATTCTTCATAAAGATGAGATATATCAACTAATTCACCGTATAAATGAACAAATACAACACATTTGATATCATCTACTTTTATTAAATCAATTATCTGATCAATATCCGAATGATATTGTAATGTNGAATCAACAAATACTGGTANTGCTCCAATTCTTTCTANNGGNGANGCAGATGCAATAAAAGATANNGANGGGACTANAACTTTATCACCTGGTAAAACACCGAGTGATAAAAGNGCAAAATATAATGCATCNGTACCAGANTTTACTGCAANAGAATATTTAGATTNATGAATTTCAGATAAANTATTTTCTAAANTTTCAACTTCTTGCCCCTGTANAACTTTACCNTGAGAAAAAACATTATCNCAAATCGTTAAAATTTCATCNTTNTTGATGTTNTATTGGCGATCTAATCGCATAAATGGAATATTCATNTTTAAATTGGGTTGTTTTTNANATGNTCAATATATANNGGTAANNCTTTAGCAAGANCAAATTTAGGNTTAAATCCAACCATTTTTTTTGCNTTNGAAATATCAAGTGTACCTCTATTAGGCATATAACTTGGNACCTCTCTATACTCTATNTTTACTCCATCAATNTTTTGGCTTATTATCTTGATTGCTGAAGATAATGATTCTGAATTACCTCTNGCTATNTTGAAGACTTCTCCCGAAATATTTTCANNAGTNGAGACTTTATATATACCNTGAGCTGTATCCTCNACATATGTAAAATCTANNTCCATACTCCCNTCNCCATCNACAAATAANTTTTCNCCNTTTANTGCTCTAGTAATAAANTTNTATAGNACNCTTTGNTTNCCATCATANGGNCCATAAACAGCNGTAGGNCTAACTATTCTTACATCTATNCCATATCTNTTCATATATCCACTACTGATAATTTCTCCAGCTAATTTTATAGAACCATAAATTTCTTTTGGATCTTTATTTGAATTTTCAGAAACTATTTTTGACTCAAAGTCTCCATAGACCATACTTGACGAAGTATATAAAAATTTACACTTATGATCAAAATCTCTAATTATCTCTAGAATATTTACAGTACTTGAAAGAATAGACTCATAAGCCTCTTCAGTTTGCTCTATAGCAATATTTGCTAATGGAAGAGCTGCAGTATGCACTATAACATCTGGCTTAACATTCAAAATAGATCTTCTTAAAAAATCTTTATTTAATGTATCTCCTGTAATAATGGTTATGTTTTGAATAACATTTTTTAGCCTATTAAGTAAGTTTACAGGGCGTGCTTCTGGGTCTGGTAATAAATATTGCTTGAAGGAATCGAATACTGTTACTTCATAATCAGCATTTAAAAATTCTCTAACAACCCTAGAACCAATAAAACCTGCGCCACCAGTAATAAAAACTTTTTTCATAGTCAATTAAATATAAATAATATAGTTTTGTTCCTATATTACTATTATACTTTGAAATAATCTTACCGGAGTATTAATAATCTTTACAAAAAAGATTAAAGAATTGTTTAATTATGAGAAATAAATATAAAGTTGCCATTGTCGGATGCGGATCAATTGCTAATGCACATCTTGAAGGCTATAAAAAAATATCAAAAATTCAATTAGAAGCAGTTGTAGATATAAATCCTGCAGCAAGAGAAATGTATATGAATGATTATCATATANCTAATGGTTACGAAAATCTTAAGATAATGTTAGAAGAGGTTAATCCAGAAATTGTAAGTATATGTGTGTGGCACAAACTACATGATGTTATGACTGAAACAATAGCAAATCATCCTTCAGTTAAAGGAATAATTTGTGAAAAACCAATGGCTATAGGTCTGGGAAATGCTGAAAAAATGATACAAGTTTGTGAAAAAAATAATGTAAAGTTAATAATTTCACATCAAAGAAGATTCACTCCTGGGTGGATTAAAGCAAAAGACATAATCAAATCAGGTCATATAGGAACACCAACTAGAGGCGAAATAAGAGTTAAGGAAGGTTTATTAAATTGGGCAACCCATTCAATTGATGGAGTAAGGTTTGTTTTAGGGGAACCAGAAGCTAAATGGGTATTTGGTGCATTAGAGAGATCTACAAATAAATTTGAAAGAGACACTGCAATTGAAGATAGCTGCATGGGCCTAGTTCAGCTTGAAGATAATCTTCAATTTTTCATACAATCTGACTTATTAGATAATAATTGTGATGCAGGAAGATTTACAATTATTGGAACTGATGGAATGATTTATGTCGAAGAAACAAAGGTAGAATTATTTAATTCAAGTTCTAACGGTTGGAAAAATATATCCTTAAATTTAGATAAAGATGACAAAGCTATTGGAGGTAATACTAATGCTTTGCAAGCTGAAGAATTAATAGAGTGGATAGAAAAAGATAAAGAGAGCAGATCATCAGCAAATATTGCAATAAAAACACAAGAAATAATGATGGCAATTTATGAATCTGCTAGAAAAAACATGGTAATTAAATTGCCTTTATCTGAAAAAAAATATCCCTTAGACTTAATGATTAATGAAAATAAACTTCCTCTTAAAAATAAAAAAAAATATGATATTAGAGAATTCCTGAATAGAGATAATATTGACGAAAATGATTATAGAAAATTAAAAGAACAGGGTCTTAGTCACAACGAGATAATGCAAAAAATAAATTCTCAAAAATAATAATCATGGATTTTGGTATATTTTTACTAAGGAAAATTTATCCCATTACAGGTAAAATCTAAATATGAAACTAATTGAATTCGTATCTGACCAGTCCAAATTACGAAAAGAAATATTTAATAGAGCTTATAATGTCTTATCTAAAGATTCGGAAAAGAAATCTTTTTCTAGTGAAGATAAAGATATTATAAATACTATTAAAAAAACCTTAAATAAATCAAAAATAACTAAATCTGTTAGTGCTTCTATTGATAGTTTTATTATAACCCCTCAAGAATTGCACTGGATGGATAAAAATAATGAAAATAAATGGAGCGACTATCTAATTCATCGATATAAATTCAGATATGCAAAAAAGCTTCAAAAAGTTTCTGATTTCCCTCCTTACCTTCTTATAGAGCCTACTTCAATCTGTAATTTACGATGTGTAATGTGCTTTCAAGTTGATGAAACTTTCTCAAAAAATAAATCTCTGATGGGATTAATGTCATGGGAATTATTTACATCTGTAGTTGATCAAGCTCATGAAAATAAATGTCAAGCTATTACTTTGGCATCCAGAGGGGAACCAACATTACACAAAAAGTTTATCGAAATGCTTTATTATATTGGAGACAAAAAATTTTTAGATACAAAAATAAATACTAATGCTACCCGCCTTAATGAAAAGATGATACATGCAATTTTAGAATCCGAAATATCTAATGTTACTTTTTCTGTAGATGCTACTGATGCAGAGTCATATGAAAAAATAAGGGTTCGAGGTAAATTTGATAAGGTTTTGGAAAATATTAAATTATTTAATCAAATTAGAGAAAAATTTTATCCAAACACACAGACTACTACTAGAGTATCAGGAGTTGCAGTAGACCCTAAACAGAATCCTGAAAAAATGGAAAAATTTTGGTCCAAATACATTGATGAAGTAGCTATAGTTCCTAACTTGCCAAGATGGGATTCTTATAATAATCCAAGATTTATGAGTTCAAAAGTATGTAATATTCTTTACGAAAGAATGTATGTATGGTGGGATGGTATATGTAACCCATGTGATTTTGATTATAAATCTCTTCTTAAAGTTGGTGATGCAAATAAAAATACTCTGAAAGAAATTTGGCATGGAGAAAAATTTACTCTGTATAGAAAACTTCATGAATCAAAGAAAAGATCTACAATTAATCCATGTGATAGATGTCCAATTTAAATTCTAAAATAAAAATTTCAGTTATTGGTATTGAAGGTCAAGCAAAAAGACATATAAATACTATTAAGAATACTAAATCATTAATATTAAAAAATGTTTATCATCCAGAAAAAACTAAAGTAATTAGTTATCCAAATTTACCTATAACAAATAAATTAGATGACTGTTTAGAATCAGATGGGATAATATTAGCATCCCCAACAAATTATCATTACACTCAATTAAATGAATTGAAAAATTTCCCAGGATACATTTTATTAGAAAAGCCAGCTTCAGATAATGAAGATGAAATTAATAATTTATTGAATTTACCTGAAAGTCTAAAAAAAAGAATCCTTGTCAACTTTAATTTTCAACTTAACCCTGTAGCAAAAAAAATTCTCCAAATTTTAGAAAATGGATTAATTGGAGAACAAATAAGTTTTATTTTTGAAACTAACCATGGAGGAACATTCAAGAAATCTTGGGATAATTCATGGAGAACAAATCAATACTCTAATTCAATTTATACTGTTGGAATTCATTATCTACACTGGTTAGTATGTAAACTGTCCTTAAATATTTCTAACGTAAATACTTTTTCTATTCAAGATAAAATAGACTCAGGCGTGATTAATATTAGTTTTAAGGAAAATATATTTGGAACTATACTGACTTCCTATTCTTCTGCACTGAAGATAAATATTAGCATTACGGGAACAGATGGTTACATCTTATATGATGGAAATAATTTATCTCTATACCATCCAAGAAACACTTTTGACAAAGATGGCAATTTTAATTTCCCACCATTAAAAGAACAATTTAATATACCATGGAAGAGTGCGTATAATGAATCAATCGAAAAATCATTTAATTTATTTGTTAATCATATATATAGAAAAAAATTATTCCCTGTAGAGAATTTTGAGAATGATGTAAAAATATTTAACCAATTAATTTGATAAAAACTCATCTAAAATTTTAATTCTTAATGCTAAATTATTCCAAGAAAATTCTTTCTTTTTATTCCAAATATGATTTATATCTTGTTTTTCTAGCCCTGGAATATATACTGGTTTATTTTTATTCTTGAGGTAATCATTAATAGGATAATTAAATCCTTGTTTAGGTATAGAAAAATCATAATCTGGAAAAAAACGAGATAAGATTAATTTTTGTATAGTTTTTGGACCTTTATTAAGAAATAAAAAGGGATGAATATTTGCGGTTTTTTCAAAAAGTTTTCTACTCAAAAAAGGAGTTCTTACTTCTAAGCTAGCTTTCATACTAGATCTTTCAATTGCTGGAATAAATGAGTTTGGCATAGAATGATTTAGATCTAGTAATCTTATATTTGAAAGTATATTTTTGGATTTATAAGCAATTAAGTCATTAATAGATTCTTCAAATGTACTTAAATTTTTCAACCAAGGCCAAGCTATATGATTCCTAATAATATGAAAAAACAACCTTGGATCTTCATTAATTATTTTTGATAATGCCGAATTCTTTTTAAGAAGCTTAATAGGAATACTAAGTAAATTAGAAAAAAACTTATTGCCACCTAATAAATTTCTCCATTTATAAAAATTTTCATATCTGTTATAACCAAAAAATATTTCATCTCCTCCTATACCTGAGATTGCTACTTTTGCATATTGTTTTGCTATTAATGACATTTGNAATGCAGGTATNGCNGTTAAGTTTGCAATTGGTTCTCCATAAATATCAAATAAAGAAATATTTTTATTTTNTAGTNTNATTTTCATNTGAATTTATNGTNATATGCTCTATNTTTAATTTTTTTGCTATATATTNNGATTTTTNAGATTCATCATTNACNGAATGATTNNTNAANNCAACAGTTAANGANAAAATATCATCCTTAATCTCTTTNGANATTATTGATGCAATTAATGANGAATCAACTCCAGANGATAAAAATAANACCTTNGGTACATCTGANCTTANTCTAATTTTAATTGANTCNATNANNATATTNGTAATATCATCNAAATCATTACTAGATAAGNTTTTTTGNAANTCANATTTATTAATTATTTCATCTGTTTTCCAATATTTATTTTTANTTATNNCTNGATTTCTATCTATTGAAATATGAGTAGCAGGAGNTATTTTCNTCANACCNATATATCCTGTATTTTCNTCATCTAAATGGCCTGATAAGATAAATTTNATTGTCTGATTTGGGCTAATNTCTTTTCTTAGATTCAACATTTCAACTANAGGTTTAGGNTCNGANGANAAATATANACCTTCATCAGAATTTATATAATATAAGGGNTTTTCTCCAAANAGATCNGTGACTAAATTNAGANGATTATNTGAAAACANAGCAAAAGCATACATACCATCCAATTTATCNAGACATTTTTCTCCCCATTTTTNCCAAGATCTTAATAAAATTTCAGTATCNCCATCAGATAANAATTNCTCNCCAGATTTTGATAATTCNTTTNTAATTTCTAAGTAATTNTATATTTCNCCGTTATAGGCTATNGTTTGNNTACCTATTTNCATAGGNTGATTTGATTTATCNGANACATCAATTATTGATAATCTCTTNTGTCCTAAAAATAAACCAAGNTCTTTTTGNATAAATAAACCAGTATTATCAGGCCCTCTNTGATNCAATAAATCTANATATTTCTTTCCTTTATTNATATCTNATTCATTTAATTTTCTGTTTAANTAAAAACCAAAGATTCCACACATAATTTATTTANCTTCTTTCATAANTAAAAAATCNTTCAATACTGATTAGAAANGTTATAAANGATCCAGCATTATNGTTAGGGTTATCTATAAATANTTTTATATCTCTTGATAAAATNTCCATATCAAATANNTCNAAAGAAGATAAAAAATNNGAATCANANANCNTCAAAGCAGCNTCTCTTAATCCTTNATTATATAAATACATCTTATTTCTATCAGGCCATGTNCTTTCCTCTGCATTAGCTTCNATACCAGAAAGNTAACTAGANTTNACTTTTCTACCAANGTATCTTTTNANNCTTGTAANATCTTTAAATAAAGGACTCATNGAAGGTTTNAAATTNTTATTAGCTACTGGNACTTTGCCTAGAATTGGATTAATTTTCGACAATAATTTTTTGGCTATCATACCATCTAATCTATATTTATTATCAAGAGAAAGATAAAAATCAAATACATCATTATCAAATGTAATAGTTCTTTGCTCTGCAATGGTGCCAATACTTAGTAAGTTTGTATAAGGATAATGCCTACAAAGCGCGTGTATTAGCATATACTCCCAATAATCATCCTTATTTTTACAAAACTCCTCTGCTTTTAAACAGACTTCCTCAATAGAATTAACTAGAGAGTCATACATATATGATTTTAATGGTTTATGTATATAATCAAGTAAGTTTATGCCCTTTAATCTATAAGAAATTTTCTCTAAATATTCAGTACTAAATGCCCCGGAAATTTTTACAGGCTTCTTAAATGAGGTTTTTTTGCCTAAAATATTTATATTTTTACTTAATAAATACATTCCTTGAAACATATAATCCATTCCATGCCCATGAAAAAAAACATCCGGTTTTTTAGGAATTTTGTCACTTAATCCATAAAAAATTGAATGATCAAAAGCATACATACCTCCGCCTAGCTGTATGATTTCATCTAATGCATCAGAATAAGGATAATCGTCCAAACTCACAAATGAATGATTAGAATTATTTATTCTAGCTATTTTTTCAGCTACTTTAACTTCATTGTTGTAGGTAACACCAATTGTATAACTATCTATTTGAGATTTGAAAAGGGATAGAATCGTTCTAGAATCTATACCCCCACTTAGAAATATGCCAAAATTTTTATCTGAATCACTAGTTTTCTTAATTATTGATTCAGATAATAAATTATTTAGAGTATCGATAGATTCATTTATTGGTCTATTAGATTTTATAAATGAAGGAACCCAGTATACATGGCTATCTACTTTATTTTCATAAAAATTTATATGAGTTGCAGCTAATAGGCATTTAGAATAACTATCATAAGTTTTCTCTCCAACTAATCTTTGCAGCCATAAAAACTCAAATATTGCTTCCTTATTAATTTTAAAATCATTCTTCTTTTGTAAAAAAATCTTAATATCTTTATAAAATACTGACCCAATAAACTTATCTTCATAGTTAATATAATAAAAAGGTATTGATGTAAATCTATCATTATAAACATTTAATGATTTATTTTTTTTATCATTATGAATAATTAAGAATTCACCATTTATATTTTTTACTGTTTGATAATTTATTTTATGTTTTATTTTTTCCCAAACAAATTTATGATTTATTTTTTGATCAATTATAGGATTTCCTATTATGTATAATAAATTCTCTTGATCTTCAAATTTTTTCAAGTTTACATTAAAATCTGAAAATTCTAAATTCAGCTTGTTTTGTTTAGAATCAAATATAAAAAATAGTTTAGGTAATTTTTTCATTTATACACCAGTTATCAAATCAAAACTTAAAATAAATAAAGTCACTTGTAACATCCGATCTGAGTATAAGTATACCTAAATATAAAAACATTACTATAACTGATCTTGTATATATATTTTCCAAAAAATTTAGTCCTGGAGGAATATTTTTTTTAGACTTCATTACTTCATAGACTCCATAAATATATAACGGAAGAGAAAAAATAAATACCTGCATAAGTAAATAAATATAAGATTTTAAGTCGATATTAATATTCGAAAAGCTAGATAATAATACTGAATAAAAATTCTCAGATCTAAATATAAACCAACCTAAATGAATAAAACAAAATGTCATTACGAAGCCCAATAAATTAACTCTAAAATTTGTTATTCTCCAATAAAATCTAGTTAATATTATTATAAATCCATTAAATAAACCCCAAAAAATGAAATTCCAGGCTGCACCATGCCAAAGACCTGTTAAAGTAAAAGTAATTAATATATTAGTATAATTTCTTACATTAGATCTTCGAGATCCCCCTAGTGGTATATAAACATAATCTCTAAACCAAATTGAAAGAGTAATATGCCACCTTCTCCAAAAATCTATTATAGATCTTGAGAAATATGGATTATTAAAGTTGCTAGAAAGATTGATACCAAGAAGTTTAGCGCTACCCCTAGCAATGTCAGTATATCCGGAAAAATCTGCGAAGATTTGAATTCCAAAAGCCAAAGAAGCAATAATAATAAGTAAGAAATTAGGGTTTTCAAGTAGAAAAATTTTATCCGAAATTATTGCAACATTATCTGCTATTACTAACTTTTTAAAAAAACCCCAAATAACTAAAGAAATACCATCATTGAAATTTTGAATTTTAAAATTTTTTCGAGTCTCTATTTGTGATAAAAGTGAGTTTGCTCTCTCGATTGGCCCAGCAATTAGTTGCGGGAAAAAACCAATAAATAAAGAAACATCAATTAAACTTTTTCTAGCTTTAGTCTTACCTATATAAACATCAAAAACATAGCTAATAGTCTGGAATGTATAAAAAGAAATCCCTACTGGTAAAAATATTTTTAGAGTTAAATTTGAGTTTATAAGACCAAAATTAGCAAGTAGTTGGGTGAAATTTTCAACAAAAAAACCTAAATACTTAAATACTCCTAAAACAAACAAACCTGAAGATATTGCGAAAATCAAAAATAATTTCCTCGTTTTTTCTTCTTTACTTCTTTGTATTTTTAATGCTGAAAAATAATTTACTAAAGTATAACCAGATAAAAGGAGAATAAGCCAAGGATTTAAGTATCCATAAAAAGTATAACTCGCAATCAATAAAATAATATTTTGATTTCTTTTTGATAAAAACCAAAAGACTAATAATACAAAAACTAAAAGTATAATATATTCATAGCTTTGAAAAATCAATCTACACCACCAAAGTAATTAATATGTTCTTTATAAAAAAAATCAGTATACTCTTCGATATATTCTGGATTAATATGATCTCCATCAAGATAATATTCAACACCAAAACTTCTTTCTGAGAGATCAATAAAATTAATCTCTTTATTTCGTAAATAACTTGATAATTGATTAATATATTCTTGAAGATTAGGATCAAAGTTGAAAGAGTTATCTATATTTGGTCTTTTTTGGACCCTAACAAAAGTTAATTCAATATCATTATTTTTACTCATGTTGACCAACGCACTCAAGAAAGAATCATTTTCCTCAAATTTTGTAGAAATATTACTAATTTCAGATATTTCTGTTGATCTAAAATTTTTTCTATCAAATAAATCATTAGTAGAATTTTGTACGTCTTTGTATTTTCGTAATATTGGTAAATATTTCTCATCATTTAAACCTACCGAAATCCTCAAAATTGTATACGGAATAATTTTGGGTATAAAAGGAGTAACTGCCATTCGGTTAATTAAGTCTCTAGCTTTATTTTTTTTTGATTGAACTGGATATATATCATCAAATATTCTAGATAATTTTTCACCAATACCACTATTGGAATCTATTATAAAGTCAAATTCTTGCTCTTCATCATAAGATAATAAATCAAGTTTTTGAGAATACTCACCCGTTGTTCTATATAAAGGCTTTGAAAGTTCATAATCTCTAAAAAAAATAAAAACATTTTTCGGTTTAATATTAGTTTGAACAACAAAATTTTTGAAATAAAGATACCAAGCTGAGGACATTCCACCAGGTAATGTAAGTAGAATGACATCTTTATTAGAGATCTTTTCGAGATGTTTATCATTTATTCTTGTTTCCAACATAGAATTGCCAATAAAAACAAAATCTGGAGATGAGTTTGATATTTGATTGAATAATTGGATATCGAAATTATTACGATCACCACGGATAAACATAAATGACGGAATAAAAAAAATAATAACTAAAGGTATGCATATTTTACGAAAATTTTTCAATACATACCTCTTAGTTAGTCTCAATATCTCTTTTTACATAGACCAATAATTAATTTCATGATTATTAAACATAGATTCATCCAAAATACCAGTTATATCAAAAACGAATCCATTATTATGAATCTTATTGATTAATTTATGAAAATCATTAACATATTTTTTATGCGGGATAGCTAAAATAATGGCTAGGAATTTTTTTTCAATATTATAAATATCATCTATATAAGTGGCTTTTTCAACGAAAGGATAGTTATTTTTAAAATCATTAATAAAAATATTATATTTTGAATTAACTAAAAGATTACATAACTCTATTGATTTACTATTTCGTGCATCAGAAACATCGGGTTTAAATGTTTGACCCAAAACTAAAATATTTCCTACTTGTGAAGGGTCGAGAGATAGTAAAGATTTTGTGATTTTTTCAGATAAAAATTTTGGTACAGATTCATTTATAGCACGACCTGACAGGATAGTTTTTGGTGTAAACCCTAACTCTTGTGCTTTATAAGTAAGGTAATACGGATCAACTGGCACACAGTGTCCTCCAACTAATCCTGGAGTGTATCTATTGAAATTCCATTTGGTAGATGCAGCCTCAAAGACTTCAGATGAGGAAATATTCATTCTATCAAAAATCATACTTAGCTCATTAAATAGAGCAATATTTAAATCTCTCTGAATATTTTCTATTACTTTTGAAGATTCAGCAATTTTTATAGTTTTCGCTTTATAAACTCCTTGTTTTGCTACATAACCATATAAATCACTAATTATTTCAAGAGTTTCTTCATTTTGACCAGAAACAACTTTAGTAATATTACTTATATTATGTTCTTTGTCTCCAAAATTTGTTCTTTCTGGTGAATATCCTAAGAAAAAATCTTTACCAGACTTCAAACCGGATTGTTCCTCAATTATTGGAGCACAATAATCTTCTGTACATCCTGGATAGGTTGTTGATTCAAATATAATTATAGGCTTAATATTTTTTCTTTTTCTATAAGTAATTTGTTGACCTATCAAATAACTTGCACTCTTCAACAATCTTAGATCTGGAAGATATTCCCTAGTAATAGGTGTAGGAACTGTAACAATAATTACATT
>PAOV01000009.1 GCA_002708145.1 Chloroflexota bacterium | reverse complement strand
ATCTAATAAAATAAGATCTACGGGCTTTGATTTTGCTATGTTCAAACCTTCAGCACCATCTTCTGTACTATATACGTTATACCCTTGGCTTATTAAGTTATAACGAATAGCTTCACGTAATGTTCTATCATCCTCAACTAAAAGTAAATTAAATTGGTTTTCATTAAAATTCTTTTTGTTATCATTCATGTTCTTAAATATACTACTTTATAGTTAAGAATAAATTAAATTACATTTAGTTAGATCCGAATTTACTATCTACATAATCATCAACTAGACCAATAAAATCTTTTGCAATTGATGAGCCTGATAAAAATTTCGCCCTTTGACCATCTATAAATACAGGTGCCTTAGGATCCTCTCCTGACCCAGGAAGCGAAATTCCAATATTTGCTGCTTTAGACTCTCCTGGTCCATTAACAACACAACCCATAACCGCAACTTCTAAAGTGTTTGAGTTAGGGTACCTAGACTTCCACTCTGGTAAACGAATATCAATATGAGATTGGATTTCCTGAGCTAACTCTCTAAAAAATGTTGATGTAGTTCTACCGCATCCAGGGCATGCAGTAACTGCAGGCCTAAAACGACGAATACCTAGAGACTGTAGAATATCTTGACATAAACGAACTTCCTTTGCCCTGTCACCACCAATCTCTGGTGTCAATGAAGCTCTTATGGTATCACCTATGCCTGATTCCAATAAAATACTTAGAGCTGCTGTTGTGGAAACTACTCCCTTTTGTCCCATACCTGCCTCTGTTAGACCTAGATGCAAAGGAAATGGGGACTTTTCTGAAAGTTCTCTGTATACAGCAACCATCTGATTCAATCTGGAAACTTTACATGAAATAATAATATTATTAACACTTAGCCCCATATCGATTGCAGATTCAGCGCTAGAAAGAGCACTTTCAACCAAAGCTTGATTTTCAACGAGTTCAGAACTCAAAGGATTCTTCAACCTAGAGTTTTTATCCATTTTTAAAGCTAAAACTTCAGGGTCTAAGCTTCCTGCATTAACCCCTATTCTTACAGGTTTATTGTATTCTTTTGCAATATTTATAAATTGTGAGAAGTTTTCGTCTCTTCTATTTCCTCTTCCTACGTTTCCGGGATTTATTCTGAATTTAGATAAACTTTGAGCTAAATCTTTATAATTAGTCAATAATCTATGCCCAATAAAATGAAAATCTCCAACTATTGGCACATCTATTCCTAAATCTTTTAACCGTAATATAATTTCTTTTACAGATTTAGCTGAACTATCATTATTTACTGTTACACGCACTATTTCACTGCCAGCCTCAGCTAGCAACTTTACCTGTTTAACTGTTGATTCAATATTTGCAGTATCTGTATCAGTCATTGATTGAACAACTACAGGATTATTCCCGCCAATCTTAACATTTCCTACATTTACTTGATTTGTTATTTTTCTTTTCTTAAGCAAATTTAATTCCCAACAAAAAATTAGATCATAAAATATATAAAACTGAACAGTACATATATTCCAATTAATACTATCAAAAAATTCTTAATTTTTAAGTTTATTTTTTTATAGTTATAAAAAATTATAGGAATCCAAACTAATATTAGAATTGATTGATAAAAAAGAAATTTATCAACAATATTATTGTTTGTAAAGAAAAACTTAACTAAAAATGTAATTATTACCAAGAAAGAAAAAAGCAGTGCAGTGATAATCTGATTTCGATAATCTTTAGAAATCTTCAAACTAAAAAATCCTATCTCCACTGACTATTCTTGTAATATCTTGAATGGAAATAACTGCAATTAGAGATAACAATAGTATAAAACCTAATAAATGAACTAAACCTTCCCTTTCTGGTGATATTTTTTTCCCTCCTCTTATAATCTCTATAACAACAAATAAAATTCTACCTCCATCAAGAGCAGGTATAGGTAATAAGTTTATTATTCCTAGAGATAAACTCAAAGTTGCTGCTAGTGAACAGTACCAAATTACTTTATCGTAAAAAGAATTTTCCGATACAGCTATTTCTCCTGTTAACTGACCTATTCCTATTGGGCCTACAGTTTGAGGACCCTCAAACTGAGGGATGCTGCTATCTTGAAAGTTTGAAAAAACTGCATTCTTAGTCAATATCAATGTATCAAAAATTTGATTTTTTGCATTTAAAAATGCCTTAATAATATTCTCTCCAGAATTTTTCTTAATAGTATTCGTATTTCGAATTTGAACTCCAGTGGCTCCTTCTTGAATAAGCATGCTGGAACCTAAATTCTTGTTAATAGCTCTAGCAGTATTAACAAGAATTTGATTTGATGGATTAGTTATAGAATTAACAATAATAATTTGATCATTTAGACCTATTGAATCTATATATTTCTGTGCATCTAAAAGCTGTATTTCGCTATTAGGATCATTAATTTTAGAAACAACTCTTAATATATTATTTATTCCTGCATCAGAATCATAAGCTCTAGCATCATTAACTGAAATTTCTTTATTTTGATCGTAAACCGTCTCAACAACTAGTTTCTTGGGGGGATCCCATCTTGGTACCAATTTAATTTTTTTAATATCCCCAGAATATTGATATGGTTTCTCCGAGGGACGTGCAAATAGATTTGGAATACCTTTTTCAATTTCCCAAGTTGACTCTGAACCAAGTTTAACCATCACAGATTGTTGGAGATTTTGTATAGAATTTATATCTCTATTATCTACTTTTATAATTTTATCTCCCGATCTCAAACCCGCTAAAGATGCTGGAGAATCAGGGAAAACTGAAACAATGGTTACGTCTGATACTTCTTTTTCGGAAGGAATCATAAATATTGTTGTCAAAAGAATAAAAGGGATTATAAGATTTATAATCGCACCTGCTGACATAACAATAATTCTTTGAAGTTTTGTCTTACTTGCAAGAGATCCAGTTGCAGAAGAATTTTCTTCTCCAACCATCCTTACAAAACCACCAAGGGGCAGGAGATTAAAAGACCACATCATATCTGCAACAACAAAACTATTAGATGAAATTGATTTTATTTTGCCAATTATTATTTTTTCACCTGATGAGGCTGAGGAATCGTCTTTTTTTTCATAATTTTTTATTCTTTCGAGAATTATATTATCNCCAGAATCATTATATNTGACGGAAANAATAGATCCTACNTNGAAAGGAAAANCTGATTTTTCATCTTTATANATTACGGTNTTACCNGTCCAATANGAAAANAGNCTNGGAGGAAATCCAAANCCAAANTCTAATGTCTTTACTCCAAATTTNCTGGCCGTAANAAGATGACCTAGCTCATGTAATATCACGAGAGGGCCAAGTACTAAAATAAATGTAAAAATTCCGAAGATAAAAGTTTCTGACATAATAATATTTTACATGACTAATTATTATATTTACTAATTATTTTATCGTAAGTTTGCTTTGCTAAACTAATCAAGTCATTAAAATTAGGATTTTGTAATAAATCGTGATTTATTAGTTCTTCTTCAATTATTGTGTATATATCTGTAAATTTGATTTTATTTTTTAGAAATAATTCAACTGCAGCTTCATCAGCCCCAGATAATATTGACATATAAGAGCCACCTATTTTAGCGTAATCTAATGCAATCTTATAGCAAGGNTAATTTTNNGNNGATAATTTTTCAAAATTTAAAGTACCTAAATCAGANCCATCTATTCCTGGTAAATTAGAATTTTTTATTCTTTCTGGATAAAACATTGCATATTGAATTGGATTTCCCATATTAGTAGCACCTAATTGAGCCTTAATTACACCATCTTCAAATTGAACCATAGAATGAACAATACTCTGTTTATGAATAGTTACATCAATATTTTCGTAGGGTATATCAAATAATATTTTTGATTCTATAACTTCAAAAGCTTTATTCATTAATGTTGCAGAATCAATAGTAATTTTCTTTCCCATTTTCCAAGTAGGATGATTTAAAGCTTGAGAGGGAGTTACATTGGATAATTCTGACCACTTAGAGCCTCTAAATGCTCCACCCGAAGCAGTTATAATAATTTTACTAGGAGTTGATACTTCACCATTTATACACTGCCATATTGCTGATGGTTCACTATCAATAGGTAATATGTTACTGCCAGATTTTTTTGCTTCTTTTTTTAGAATTTCTCCAGCTATTACTATTGCTTCTTTGCTAGCAAGTAAAACATCTTTNCCATGTTTAATCGATGTATAAACTGAAGAAGTTGATTCAATTCCAGATATACCAGCAATTACAATATCAATTTCAGGGTTAGAACAAATTTCGTTTATAGTTNATTTTTTTATACCTAAATCAGCATAATTTATTTTTGAGTTTGTAAAAACATATTTTGGTCTAAAAAATTTAATCTGTTTCTCAAGAATTTTAGAATTATTATTATTAACTAAGGCTAAAACATTAAATTTTTCAGGAAAACACTTAATTATTTCTAAGGCCTGAGTTCCAATAGATCCAGTTGAACCTAAAATAGCAATATTAATTAAATTTTTAGCCATATCACCAACCAATAGAAAACTATAACATTCATAAGTATACTATCAGTTCTATCTAGTATCCCACCATGACCTGGAATAATAGAACCACTATCTTTAATTTCAGCNTTTCGCTTCATATATGATTCNTATANATCTCCTAATAGAGAAGAAAAACTAATTANAATTATTACCATAATAGAGATATNTAACATAATAGAGATATTAAAAACGGTTTGNAGAAAATANANCATGGGAAATAATGAAAATAANCCTCCAAGNTAGCCCTGAAGTGATTTATTAGGACTTATTTTTGGGAAAATNTTAGTTTTACCAAACTTTNTTCCAATAAATAATGCAAATANATCAAAAGTAAAGGTTAATGAAATAANAATCAATGTTANCTCTAANCCGTATGNTTCAAGATGATAAAGTAATGGGAAATGAGCAATCCCAAAACCAATAAAAGCTGAATATATCCAAAATTTCCAAAAACCAATTTTNANAAANATTTCANTNTTATANGGNANAGCNGTNACANAAANNAGAATANANANCGATGNAATAAGNACATAAANNGAAANCANTANANTNNAAGATANATNCNAAAAATTAATAAATAATNTTGAAAAAANTAAAGGNANNNNAGTTNTNAANATTATATTNANNAAAATAATNCTNTTNTTTAATTTNGTNTNNTTTTTCAAAATAAGCATTTTATNAATTTCNTAAGCAGNAATNAAGCTAATTATTGAGCATAANGNNANNAAACCAATAATANTCCANATNATCAAANAAAATATTATAGGNATTCCAANAANNGATGATATTATTCTATTTTTCAAATATANTTCCTAAAANTTAAAATTNTTATCTNNTNCCAAATCTTCNCTGTCTTTTNGANTATTCTANAAATGCAGATCGAATTTCACCTGCAGAAAAATCTGGCCAAAAAATTGGAGTAAAATATAACTCTGAATAAGCTATTTTCCATAATAAAAAATTACTAATTCTATACTCTCCACCTGTTCTTATTAAGAAATCAACATTTGGTAAATTTGAGGAATATAAATTCTTAGAAAATATATCTTCATCAATAGAATACGTAAACTCTTTTTTATTTATCTTATTTACAGCATTAACTATTTCGTCTCTACCTCCATAATCAAAAGCAATGGACAAAGTTATACCTGTATTATTTTGTGTTATATCAATTGCATTTTGAATTTTTTTGTTCAAGGATTCTTTTAAGCGATCTGTCCGACCTAAATGTAAAATCTTTACATTATTATTATTTAATTCTTTAGTTTCTTCATTAATTGCAGAAATAGCTAGTTCAAATAATGAATCAACTTCAACCTTGGGTCTATTCCAATTTTCTGTAGAAAAAGCATATAGCGTAACAAATTTCACCCCCATATTTTTCATAGTGATTACTACTTGCCTTATATTTTTATAGCCAGCAATATGACCATCTGAAAGGTCTAATTTTTTTGATTCAGCCCACCTAGCATTTCCATCCATGATTATAGCTACATGGTTAGGAATAACCATTGAATCAGCTANTTTATCATCCTTNGANTCGACCATTTTATACTTGCATTACTTCTAATTCTTTATTCTTTATTTCTTGGTCAATTTTCTTTACATATGAATCTGTAATATCTTGAAGCTTCTTTTGAGAACGTTGGCAGTCATCTTGTGATGCAGATCCATCTTTTTCAACTTTTCTAATAAATTCTTGAGAGTCTCTTCTAGCAGATCTAATAGAAAGTTTACATTCTTCACCTCTCGTTTTAATTACCTTTACTAAATCTCTTCTTCTCTCTTCGGTTAATGGTGGAAGATTAAGTCTGATTAAATCTCCATCAACATTTGGAGATAAATTTAGATCTGAATTTTGTATAGCTTTACTTATTGAATCTACGGCATTTTTATCCCAGACTTGTATAACAATTAGCCTCGCATCCCCTACATTTATTTGAGCTAGCTGATTTAAAGGCATCTCTGAGCCAAAGTAATCTACAGAAATATTTTCAACTAATCCTGTTGAAGCTCTTCCTGTTCTCATGCCACTAAGATCTTTTAGAAAAACATCAAAAGAAATTTTCATTTTTGAGTCTAATTCAATTAAATTTTCATCAAGCATATTTTCTCCTTATTACTTTACAATTATTCTAGTTCCAATTTTATTACCTGAAATTACTGATCTTAAGTTTCCTTCTTTAAAAATATTAAATACTTCTATTGGTAAGGAGTTATCCATACAAAGAGAAAGAGCTGTACTGTCTAAGGCTTTTAACCTTTTTGAAATAGCTTCATGATGTGTAATTTCGGTAAATTTTTTGGCTTTAGGATTAACTAATGGATCTGAATCATATACACCATCTATCCCATTTTTTGCCATAATTAATGCATCAGAACCAATTTCTAATGCTCTTAGGGCTGCAGCTGTATCTGTTGTCATATATGGGTTACCAGTTCCTCCAGCGAATATCACTACCCTACCTTTTTCCATATGACGCATAGCTCTTCTTCTAATGTATGACTCAGCAACTGATGGGATTGATAATGCCGATTGAGTTCTAACTACCATACCCTCTGTTTCAAGGGCATCTTGCAGAGCAAGAGCGTTCATTATTGTAGCAAGCATACCAGCAAAATCTGCTGTTGATCTGTCCATTCCTGTCTGCTCATAATCTGCTCCTCGCCATATATTTCCTCCACCAACAACTATACCAACTTGCACACCTAATTCTGTAATTGAAAGAACTTCAGATGCTATAAATTTCAAGGTTTTGGAATCCATTCCAAATTCCTTAGGCCCCTTAAAAGACTCACCAGACATCTTCAAAATTATCTTTGAATATTCAGGATTTGTCATTTTTACACCTTCTATATCACTTTCCTAATTCAAATCTAGAAAAACGATTAATTTTTATATTTTCTCCAAGTTTTCCAATACTTTCTTTCAATAAGTCTGAAATCTTAATACTTGAATCTCTAATATATTCTTGCTCCATAAGAATCATACTTGAATCTACTTTTTCTTGTGAATCTTCAGCTGAATCATTATCTAAAAATTTTGGGTCCATAGCTGCAACTTGCATCGCGATATTCTTTCCTAAAATTTCAAAATCATCTGTTCGGGCCACAAAGTCAGTTTCACAATTTAGCTCAACCATAGCTCCAACTCTTCCTCCAGTATGAATATATGAAATGACTAAACCTTCTGAAGTAGAACGATCTGCTTTTTTTGCAGCTGAGGCTAAACCTTTTTCGTTAAGAATCGATATTGCTGACTCTTGATTTCCATCTGCCTCCTCAAGAGCTTTCTTACAATCCATAAAACCCGCACCTGTAATATCTCTTAATTCCTTTACTTCTTTTGCTGTAACTTTTGACAATTTTTATGCCTTTCAATCATTTTTTTCATTATTGACATCTTCATTAGAAGATTGCTTTTCCGTTTTATTATTTTTTGAAGCTTTTGTTTCTTTAGCTTTTGTTTCTTTAGCTTTTGTTTCTTTNGGCTTAGAAGAAACTTTAGATTTCACCTTTTTATCTTCTTTTGCTTTTGTTTCTTTAGCTTTTGTTTCTTTTGACTTAGAAGAAACTTTAGATTTCACCTTTTTATCTTCTTTTGAATTTGATGAATTATCTTTATCTGTGCCAGATTTAGTCTTAGTATTGTTGGGTGAAGATTTTTCTTTACTGTCTTTTAAGTCAGACTTATTGTCATTATTTTCAGAAGGCGAACTTGGATTTTTTTGAGCAGCTTTTGCCTGAGCTTTAGATCTAGCTTCAGCTTCTTGAGCTTCTAATATAGCTTCAGAAGCTAGTTTATCTTCATGTGCTCTTTTTGCAATTTCTTTACCTGATAAAACTGCCTCCGAAATATGTTTTGTAATTAGCTCTATAGACCTTATGGAATCGTCATTAGATGGAATGGGGTAATTAATTGATACAGGGTCGCAATTAGTATCTACCATAGCAACTACTGGAATACCCAATTTAGCTGCTTCTGTTACGGCAATAACTTCTTCAGTAATATCTACAANAAATAAAACATCTGGAAGTTTTCGCATTTCCATTATCCCACCAAAAAATTTCTTCAATCTTTCAAGTTCATTTGAAAGTTTCAGAGTCTCTCTTTTTGTTTGCGCGATGATATTTCCTTTAGAAAAAGCCTCTTCAAGATGTACTAATCTATCGATTCTATGTTGAATAGTATTGAAATTTGTCATCATGCCACCTAACCATCTACGATTTATATACATCGCACCAGATTTTTCTGCATATGACTTAATGATCTCTTGAGCTTGTGGTTTTGTCCCGACCATTAAACATTCTCCACCTTCACCAACAATTTTTTCTATAAAGCTTTTTGCGTCCTTAATTGAATCTATAGTTTGGATTAGATCGATGATATGTGCACTTGATCTCTTTCCATAAATGTACTTACTCATTTTTGGATTCCATCGCTTTGTAGGATGCCCAAAATGCACCCCAGCAACAAAAAGAGATCTAAGATCGAGAGGCGCCACAGCATCTTCCTGAATTTCAGAAATATTCTGTGAATTTTCTACCATTTTTTTGCCTCTATTCCAGTTAGCAACTATTAACTGGCCTAATTATTAAATTTATATTGCTTAAAATTTAGTAAACAACCTATAAATTGTACATGAATTGAGTATAAAAATCTAAATTTTACTCATAACAACTAATTTTTTATAGCTATATCCAATTATTTTTCGTAGCAATAGACACTGCTTGGGTTCTATTAGCTGAAAAAGTTTTATCAAGTATTATGCTGATAGTATTCTTAATAGTTTGCTCCGCAAGGCCTATATGACTTGCTATTTCTTTATTTGATTTACCCATAGAAATATGTTGCAAAATCTCAGTATCTCTTTTTGTTAGAGGATTATCAAAAATTAAATCATTACCTAAATCTTTTGTAGTAATTTCACTGATTTTTTGAATAAGAATTTTATAACAATCAGCACTTTTGCTGATTTTTTCTAAAATAGGACAATTTTTAGAAACTCTTGAAATAAGTACCTGATTAATTAATGAAGTAAGATCATGGATATTTTTCGGAACTAATATACAGTCCCATGCACCATAAAATAATGCATCTAATATTTTTTTATTAGAAAAATTTTCTACTAACGAATATATTTTTGTTGAATCAATAAAATTATTTTGTTTTTTTATTGTATATATATCATCCGTGATAAAAACATCCACATCTGGGCCTTCACCATCTACGTCACTCAATAAATATAAACCTTCGGAATTATATATATAACCTGATAAATCTTTCTTAAGATCATAATCAGAAATATCTAAGAAAAATCTAATATATTTAGACTCATTATTTAATTTTGATGATTTTATATAATTTAATGACATTTAGTTTACCTTATTGATATCTTATCTAATAAACTGCATGAACAACTATAATTTTTGTAAAATCCACAAACTCAAATGTAGTTGCGCTAAGAGTAGTATTTTTAGATTTTATATATTGAATTATGGCTTATTATTTCCCAAATATTGGGAAAAATTTGTAAAATATTAATTATGAAATCAAAATTCAACATATCATATTTTTCATCAGTTATAATTTTTTCTATTCTTACATGCTCGATTGCAATATATTTTGGATTTAGCATTGATAATAATCTTGAAAGTAATTTTATTATCAATAATGCACTAAGTATTTCTGGTAGTACATCTACTTTTTTTTCAAACTCAAATTTTCTTTTACCTTTCGGGTTTGCTTTTATTGCAGGTTTAATTGCATCATTAAATCCTTGCGGATTTATGATGCTTCCAGCTTATATAGGAATATTCGTGAGTGATAAAAATCTTCAAAAAAATCAAAACAAACTCTTTCATTTACAATCAGCGATCATTATTAGCGTATCTATGGGATTAGGATTTTTATTAGTATTTGGATCAATAGGTATTATAATTTCGCTTAGTAGAGATATTATTTCTCAGTATGTAGATTTGTTTCACTGGATAGGATTTATACTTGGTTTTTTACTTATTTTAATAGCAATATATTTATCTTCTGGTGAAAAACTTTATTTCCAAAAGCCTCAATCTTTATCTTCAAAAATAAAAATCAATAATGAAGTTAACTTTAAAAATTATTTCTTTTTTGGAATTTCTTATGCATTAGTCTCTATTAGTTGCACTATGCCTATATTTTTAGCATTAATTGGTTCAAGCATAGCAAGAGATGGTGTCTTGTATGGTTTTTACCAATTTTTACTTTACTCAGCTGGTATGACTTTAATGATAATCATAATAACGGTAACAATTTCCTTGTTCAAGTCAACTTTTCTAGACAAATTTAAAAAATCATCAAAATATCTAGATATAGTATCCTCATATATTTTAATAATTGTTGGTGGATACCTAATATTTTATTGGTTAACTGAAGGAAATATCTCAGAAAAAATAATAAATATTTTTACATTCTGATTTTATGCATTGATAACTGGATTTGTTAACTTCCCAATGCCTTCAACTTCAATTGATACATCTCCGCCAGCATTAATTGGTGGCGTGGTACCTGAAGTTCCTGTCCAAATCATATCTCCTGGATTTAGAGTTACATACTTACTTATAAAAGATACTGCTTGGGCAGCTGTAAATATCATTTCAGAAGAATGACAATTCTGACCCTCTACTCCGTTTACCCAAGCCTTAATTGACAAATTCTGAGGATCTAAGTCTGTGACTATAAAAGGTCCTGTTGGACCAAAGGTATCAGAAGATTTTGCCCTCCACCATTGCTTATCTGCTTTAGGTCCAGCCTGCCATTCTCTGGCACTAACATCATTTCCTGCTGTATACCCAAAAACATAATCTAGGGCATCTTCCTCAGAAACCGATTGTGCCTTTTGCCCAATTATTACAACTAATTCCGATTCACAAACTACTAATCCTGCATCCTCAGGTAGCTTTATTGGATCACCAGGTCCGATTATCGCATTATTATTTTTATAGAATGGTTCTGGCCTAGAGGGTTTATCAGCTCCAAGCAGATGTGAGCCATAATTAAGAGCTAAGCAAAGCATTTTTCCAGGTTGAGGAACCGGAGCCAAAATTTTAACCTCAGATAAATTATATTTTTCACCAGTTTCTGAGTATTGCTGCCCAATAGGTGAGTTAGATATTTCACTAACTACGTCATTTGTAACTATTCCATAATTTACTTTGCCATTTTGCTCAAATCTAACAAACTTCATAATATTTTCACTCCAATATCCTATAAATAATTGTCAATATTATTTAAAAATTATTATTATTACCAGTAAAAAAACAGTAGATTTTTATCAAAATTATACTAATTATCTTTAAGTAATATTTTTTTTAATTCAATATTGTCTATATATCTCCATTTCCCATATTCTAAATCATCCAATAAAAGTGAGCCTATCTCTAATCGTTTTAACCTTGTTATATTATAACCATAGTTACTAAAAATTCTTCGAATTATACGATTTTTTCCTTCATGCAATTTTATTGTCATATTTTTTCTATCTTTTGAAACCCAATCGAACTGAAATGGGTTAATTTTTTCATCGTCTATTTTTGGAGCATTAGAAATAATTTCCTGATGTATTTTTTTCAATGGTTTAGTTATACTTACAAAATATTTTTTGTGAATATTGTTACTAGGATGAGATATAAAATTAGAAAAATCTCCATCATTAGTTAAAATAATTAGCCCTGAGGTATTATAGTCTAATCGACCCACCGGAAAAATTCTTTCCTTAACTTTAACTAAATCTAAAACTGTTGGCCTAGATTGAGGATCAAAATTACTCGTAATATATCCTGTAGGTTTATGCAAAATAATATAAATTTTTTTTTCAAGAAATATTTTGCATTTATCAATAGTAATTATGTCCTTTGATATATCAGCAGTTTGACCTATAATTGCTACATTATTATTTACCCTAACCCTGCCGGAAATAATTAATTGCTCAGCTTTTCTTCTTGAGACAACACCTGATTTTGAGATTATTTTTTGGATCCGTTCCTTCATGATACTTAAAATATATATGAATTTGTTTTTTTGGAGTATTATTTACTTATATAAACTTTTATATAAAGAGAATTTTATGAAAAAAATAGGAATACTTGTAGGCGGAGGGCCAGCACCAGGAATTAATAGTGTTATTGCAGCAGCTGCAATCGAAGCAATTAATTCAGGATATAAGCCCGTGGGTATAAAAAATGGTTATCAACATTTAGTAAAAACAGACATCACTCAAACGGTAAACCTTGACGTGGAGTCTGTTACTAAAATATACAAACAGGGAGGCTCAATACTTAATACTTCAAGAACAAATCCAGCTAAAAGTAAATCAGATCTAAAGAATACTATTAATTCATTAAAGAAATTGAATATAGATAAATTAATAACGATAGGCGGAGATGATACTGCTTACGGAGCATCTGAGATTGCAATCCATTCAAAAAATAAAATAAAAATTGCTCATGTACCAAAAACAATTGATAACGACCTTCCATTACCTGGTAACATGCCAACATTTGGATATGAAACCGCCAGACATGTTGGTTTTGAAATTGTTTCTAATATTAAAGAAGATTCGCGCTCAACTAACAGATGGTATATTATTGTGGCAATGGGAAGACATACAGGTCACCTTGCTCTAGGAATAGGTAAAGCTTCAGCGGCAACCTTAACAATCATACCTGAAGAATTTGAAAAAGATACTATTTCAATTTCTGATGTTTGTGACATCATAGAAGGTTCAATTATAAAAAGAGAAATATTAGGTAGACCAGATGGAACTGTAATAATAGCAGAGGGAATTGCAGAAAAACTTAATATAGAAAAACTAGAAAATGAACAACAAATAATTATCCCTAGAGATCAATATGGCAATGTAAAACTTTCCGAATTGCCTTTATCAAAAATACTAAAAGATGAGATAGTAAAAAGATTTAATCGCATAAAAAAACCAATGGATATAGTTGACCTTACAATTGGATATGAACTGAGATCAGCTTCACCAATACCATTCGATATAGATTACACAAGAACCCTAGGTCATGGAGCAGTAAAATTCCTAATATCATCAAATAAATCTAACGAAAGTGCTCTTATATGCCTTTTAAATGGTCAAGTAAAACCTTTGTCTTTTGAAGATATTAAAGATAAAAATACAAATAAGACTATGGTGAGAAAAGTTGATGTAAACTCTCTATATTACGATGTTGCTCGTAGATATATGACTAGGATTGAAAATAATGATTTAAGAGATCAAAAAACTGTTAATAAGTTAGCCCAAATATCCAAAATATCTTCTAGTAATCTAATAAAAAAGTATATAAGAAACTATGAAAAATAATCATCTTATATGTAAATCACTCACTAAAAATTTTGGGAGTAATAATGTAATACAAAATCTTGACTTATCTCTTAAATCGGGAGATGTAACTTTGCTACTAGGTAAAAACGGAGCAGGTAAATCAACATTAATTAAACTTTTATCTTTTTTATCTTTACCTGATAGTGGAGAAATCACTATAAATGATGTGAACTACCATAAAAATAATTCAGAAAATTATAGAGGTCAAGTGGGTTCTGCGCTACATAATAATATGATTTATAACGACCTGACTGTGAAAGAAAATTTAATTTTTTTCTCAAAATTATATTTCATAGAAAATCCTGAAGAAAATCTAAAATTTCTCATAAATAATCTATCTTTATCCGATTATCTTACTAAAAAAGTTAGATACCTATCTCATGGAATAAGAAAAAAAGTTTCTATTGCTAAAGCATTGCTCCACAATCCTAATTTTATTTTTTTTGATGAAATAGAGTCAGGTTTAGATAAAAAATCTACCAATGAACTCCAAGATTTAATACTAGAAAAAAAAGAATCAGGATCAGCAATATTAATTACCTCTCACATGATTCATCAATCGATTAATATAGCTAACAAAGTATTAGTGATGAATAATGGTTATATTTACAAAACTTTTTCTAATGTATCCTCTAAAAATCACCAAGAAATAATAAATTATTACGAAAATATCTCGTGAAAAATATGAAAAACTCACTAATAACAATATTCAATATTGCAAAAAAAGACCTACTCATAGAATTTAGAAATAAGGATGTTATTTTATCTATTAGTGGATTTGCAACAATAATAATTTTTATTTTTTCATTTGCTTTTGATGTTGGCTCTTCATTTTCAAGTAGTACTGCAGGAGGGATATTATGGTCATCAATATCTTTTGCAAGTATCATAGGAATTAACAGATCTTTTATGATTGAAAATGAAAATAATACTCTTGAAGGTCTACTTATGGCCCCAATAAGTAGAGATATAATATACTTAGGAAAAATGATAGGTAACTTTATTTTCATAACTATTTCAGAAATAGTTATCTTACCAATTTTTGCAATTTTATTTAATTTTTCAATCTTATCTTTTGAATTTATAACTTGCTGCTTGCTTGCAAATATTGGATTAAGTGTAATAGGAACACTTTTTGCGTCTTTATCGATAAAAGTCAGAGCAAGAGAAGTTTTATTGCCAATGTTATTCCTACCATGCATAATACCTATATTATTTGCATCTATTGAGGCCACATCTTTGATTTTTGAACAAAAAAGTTGGGGCGAATTATTTACATGGTTTCAAATAACTATTGCGTTTAACCTGATTTTCTTAATATTTTCATTATTTATTTCCAACACGATTTATGATGAATAAATTTATTTTTTTTTTAAGTTATTGTAAAATAGATATATATGAATAATATAACTAAGAATAAACTATTTTTACTTTCAACTTTTGTTATGTTGATAAATTTATATCTGATATTTATTTGGGTACCTACAGAAGCTAATCAAGGTGCGATACAAAGAATTCTTTATATTCATGTTCCTGTTTCACAAATTTCTATGATTGCAATCATAGTTGTAGCAATAAGTTCAGTATTATTTTTATTAAAAAAAAACGAATTTTGGGACAAAGTTGCAATTGCTTCAGCTGAAATAGGTCTTCTTTATGGAACTATAATGTTGCTTTCAGGCATATTATGGGCAAAGCCAGTATGGGGGGTGTGGTGGACAGGAGAAGCTAAACTTACAACCGCGTTAATTTTATACCTAATTTATGTAAGCTATATAATGTTTCGAAACTATTTCCCAACAGGTTCTCAAGGACAAAGAATAGCTGCAATCATAGCAATTATAGGTGCATTAGACACGCCTTTGATTTACTTCGCTGCTAATTTATGGTCTGAAGCTCACCCCCCAATTGTACTAGGTCCTGCATCTGAAAATGATTCCTCATTTAGTAGTTCAGAAATGAGATTAGTTTGGCTATTTTCAACCATAAGTTTCATGATATTTTTTGTATATCTATTGAGAATAAGATACAAATTGCAAGATAATATTTCCAAATATTTTAAAATTACAAATGGAAGGTCTAACTAATATGATGAATAAAAAAATAACTTTATTACTATTTGGAATTTTTTCCATATTATTTATTTCATTGAGTAGCAACTATGCTCTTGCTCAAGAAAATAATAATAAAATAGTTAGCGGAATAGTAACTATGGTTTTACTCGATGAAATAGACCAACTAAAAGAATTTAAAATAACTGATTTAGATGGGAATGATCATAGATTTTTAGTTATAGACTCAACTGAGTATGGTTTGGATGAATCCTCAGGAGATAGATGGATATCTACACAGAAAGAATCCCCAAAAGAAGCTGCAATCAAATTGTTTGACCATCAGCAAAGATATGCACCTGTGACAGTTATACATGACGGAATAAATGCTAAATCTGTCGTAGAGAGAGAAGAAGGTAATTTGGAAGATAATTTATCATACTTATTCTCATTTTTCTTCATCACTTGGGTTCTATTTTTTGGGTATATTTTTTATTTAGGAAGAAAACAAAAAGTAATAGAATCATTTATAAATTCTGAACATAAAAAATGAAAAAGAAACTTCAAGAACAAAATAATACTGCTCAGCTACTTAACTCAAAAATAAAATTATTCATATTAATTATTTTAGTTTCTAGCTCAATTGTGTATTTCGCTTCTTCGGTATTTAGTGTTTCAACAATAGAATATCTTAGCGTTAAAGATGCTGTGAATATTGATAACACCTCCGAAAATCAAATTGGAGTTTCTGGAAAATTAGTTAAGAATTCTTACTTTAGAGATGCAAATGGTATCAGAGCTCATTTTAATATAAAAGATGAAGAGGGAATATTAGAATTACCAGTAGTTTACGATGGAGAAATTGGGAAAATTTTTTTTAATGAATACGCAGAAATTATTCTACAAGGAGAAAAGTCTCAAGGAACTTTTGTTGCCAAAACACTTACTATAAGATGCCCTTCAAAATATATAACGGAAGCAGAAAAAGCAGAATTAGATCTTGAAAAAAACAAGACTCCCAAGTCACCTCCTTACGAATCATATAAAAATGAAAAAGGCACATAATTATAATAATAATTTTAGTTCTAAGATTTTTTCATATTTTAAATTTTTTATTGCTGATATAATTTATTTTCATGCTTGATGAAATTTTTATATCCAAATATATTTTTTGCCTAATAATTTCATATTTATTAGGTTCTGTACCAGTTGCTTTCATTGCAGGTAAATTATACAAAGTAAATATATTCGAAATTGGGTCAAAGCAGGCTGGAGCTACAAATGTTTTCCGGGAATTATCGCGTAGAACAGGTGTTGCTGTAATGTTGATAGATTCTTCAAAAGGTTTGTTAGCAATAATTATATGCAGACTTTATGGATTTTCTGATTTTGAACTCATTTTGCCAGCATCATGCACCATTTTAGGTCATTGGAATTCTCCATTTACAAAATTTAAGGGTGGAGATGGTGTATCAACACTAACCGGGCTAGGATTAGGTATAGCTCCATATCAGCTGGTTATTCCATACATTATTAGCGCNATTATTCTTTTTACAATGATTTATAAAAAATACAGTCATCCTACAATTTGGGGAGGAACAATTCTTTACATAGTATTTATTCTGATGTCAATTTGGGGTGAGACATCAATAGATTTCTCAGTTGTAGCAGGACTTTCAGTAATAGGATTATGCATTATGCTTCATAGCATGTACTTTCATAAAAAACATAAAGAAAATTTCAAAAAATAGATAATTTAAATTGAATATGAATTTAGTATCTCTTCATTAGACTGAACTTTAGCCTTCTCTTTCATAAATGAAAATCTTTCTTCAATCGTGTCAAATTCATTCTTATAAACTAAGCCTAATGGAACACCTGGACTATTAACTAATTTTTGAGCCTGATCAATTTTCGTAGGATCATAATCTTCAGGAATCTCATAAGCTAATCCTTTAATTCCTTCCTTAGGGTTTCCTTTTAAAATCTGATAAGTATCATTATATGTAGTGCATGGAGACATAACATGGACAATGCTAAATCCTTTATGATTCATTGCTTCTTGCATATATTGTGCAAGAATCTTTGGTTTACTAGAGTAATATGATGCAATATATGACACACCAATAGTTAGATAATTTTTTAGAGGAATTACAGAATTTTCGATTTTTCCAAAAGGAGTTGAGGTTGTAACTTGACCTAAATCTGTTGTGGGAGATGACTGTCCTTTAGTTAAGCCATACACACCATTATCCATGACTATAGCAGTCATATTAATATTCCTATTCGCAGCTGGACCTATATGCTCTGCTCCAATTGATAAGAAATCACCATCTCCAGCAACAACTACGGTATTTAAGTTCGTATTCCCCATTTTTACACCAAAAGCGATTGGTAAAGTTCTACCATGAATTCCATGAATACCGAAAGGCTGGTCTCCCTCTAACAGGTGAACCATGTTACCAGAACACCCAATTCCTGCAACTACAACATTTTCTGATTGAGGCTTTTCATGCTCTATAGAATAATTTGTTAGCGCCATCTCTAAAGCCCGTCTTACTCCAAAATCACCACATCCTGGGCACCATACAAAATCATATTCCGGATTTCTTTTTGTCATCTGAATTCTCCCGTATTACTTTATAATTTCTTTAATTTTTTCAACTAGGATACTAGGCTTAAATGGTAAACCTGTGTATTGAGTTATTGATTGAGCATTATAACCATCCATTCTAAGAATTGATGACCACTGACCTAAATAATTTAATTCAGGAACTATAATATTCTTCGCTTTAGAAAGTATATCTTTTATTTCTATTGGTAACGGGTTTAAGGCTACAGAATAAATCCAACCAATATCTTTTTTTTCTTCCAAAAGTCGTTCATATGCTTCTCTTGCAGGTCCTTTTGAACTACCCCAAGGCATGACGTATATTCCAGAATCTGATTTTTCAATTTCAAAATGAGAGCCATTTAGTAAATCAAGTTTCTTAAATCTTCTTTCTGTCAATCTAATGTGATGTCTTGGCAAATGAGTAGTATCACCAACTTCATCATGTTCTGAGCCATTTGCAACATAAGCTCCAGAACCTCCTGGTATTGGCATGGGATTTAATGCTGTTGACCCATCCCATGAATCATATCTTTTACCATTATCATTTTCTGTATATATCGCTCTAGATTCCGAGCTGATTTCATTAAGATCTGGTTTTGTAATATTTTCCCCTCTCTCGGCTAAACCAAACTCAGTCATCAATATAACTGGACCTTGATATTTTTCAGCCCAATTTACTGACAAAGCACCTGCAAAAAAACATTCTTCAACTGTACCGGGAGCTAATACAGGCATTTTTATATCACCATGAGCAGGAAACATACATGTATATAAATCAGATTGCTCTGATTTGGTAGGTAGCCCAGTAGCTGGACCGCCTCTTTGGACATCTACAACAACTAGAGGAATTTCTGTCATCCAAGATAATCCAAGACCTTCTCCCATAAGAGCAAAACCAGGACCAGCTGTAGCGGTCATAGCTTTTCTACCAGAAAAACCTGCGCCTAATATTACATTAATTGCCTCTATTTCAGAGGATACTTGGTGAACAAATTTATTTCCACCAAAAAGATTATTTTCCATCCATATTAAAATTGTTGTAGCAGGAGAAATGGGATACCCGGCATAAAAATCTAATCCCGCTGAAACAGCACCAAGTGCTAAAGCAGCATTACCAGTGATGATTATTTGCTCTAAATTATTAGGATTTGATTTTTCTATTTTACCAACACTAAAACCGCTAGATTTAGCAACATCTACACCTAATCTTATGGCCTTTATATTTGCTTCTATAATTTCATCATCATTTTCTCTACCTCTAGAAAATCTTTCAGTGATAAAAGAATCAATTTCTGATAGTGAAAAATCAATTAAGTTAGCTACAGCTCCAATTGTGACCATATTAGCTGCCCTGGCATTACCTGTAGATTTAGCCAATTCATCTGCCCGAATACCGAAATAATTACCACCTTCAGGCAACTCATATTCTTGAGCATTATATATGGTAACACCTCCAGGATTTAAATCATCTTTATGATTATTGTAGGCATATTCGTTTAAAGCAACTAGAACGTCAACTCCATCACCTGAACTAAGCACAGGTGTAGTTGATATTCTTACCTGTGATGATGCCGGCCCACCCATTATTTGAGATGGGAAAGTAGAAAAAGTTTGAACAAAATAACCTGCTCCTGCGGCAGCTCTAGCAAAAGCATCTGCCGAGGTAACTAATCNCTGTCCNCCTTCTCCGGCAAACCTTATAACAAAATCTTTTTTCTCCAATTAATTCACCCTAAAAATTTATATCTACGTTAATTATTTATTTTGGCTACAAAAAAGTCAATTAATTTTTACATTAATTTTCATTCATTTGCCTATAATTGATGATAATAGTGGAAAATAATTATTTTATGAGAAAAAAACCAAGAAATANATGGTCATCTGGCGGAGTCATATTTTATAAAAAAAATGACCAGATTTTTGTTGCTTTGTGTAGAAGAATATCTGAAAACCTTTTTTCTTTACCAAAAGGAAGACCCGAAAAAAATGAAGATTACAAAAAGACTGCTATAAGAGAAGTCAAAGAAGAAACAGGTATTAACACAAAGATTATAAAAAAAATTACTACAACTAAGCATTTTTTTGGAGTAGAAAAATTAACTCTAAAGACAATAAAAATTTCGCAAAATAAACCACNAATCAATAATGAAAATATACTAATCTATAAAAAAACAGTTCACTGGTATCTGATGGAGTATTTGTCTGGAGATTTTTCTAGTCATGACGATGAGTTTGATAGTGTAGAATGGATAGAAATAAACAAAGCAAGAAAAAAAATAACACATAAGAACGAAAAAGATGTCTTGGGAAAAGTTTTGGCCATTTTCAAAAAATGATGAAAATGATGATTATAATGTAAAAAATGATGAAATTTTTATTAAAGGAAAGTTTACACAATTAAGATCGAAAAAAATCGAAGATGCTAATAATGACTATAATTGGCGACTTGACAATGAACTATCAAATCTAGATGCTACCAAACCCATTAATCTTAGTTATAAAGAATTCCTCAAATATCATAAAGAAGATGTTAAATTTCCCAACTTGAACTCTTTAAGAATGGCTATTGATACACTTCATGGAAAACATATAGGAAATTGCATGTTTTACGATATTAATACTAGAACACTTCAAGCTGAATTTGGGATTATGATTGGGAATAAAGAATACTGGAATAATGGATATGGCTCTGATGCAATGAAAAATGCGGTCGGTTATTTCTTCAATAATAAAAACATTAACCATATTTATCTTCATACATTAGTAGATAATATCAGGGCTCAAAAATCCTTTCAAAAATGCGGGTTCAAAAAAATTAAAAATATTACAAAAGAAAATAGTGAATTTATATATATGGAGATATGGAGAAAAGATTGGGAAATTATAAATATAAAGTGATAAGATTGTTGTTTTGAGAATAAAAGTAATCAGGAGAAGAAAATGGAAAAAGTGAAGCCAAACGTAATTGTAATAATGTCTGATGATCTTGGTTATGAAGTTATTGAATCAAACGGTGGAACTTCATATAAAACACCAAATATCGATTCAATTGCAAAAAATGGAGTCAGATTTGAGAATGCACATGTGCAGCCCTTATGCACTCCAACTAGACTACAACTTATGACTGGTAAATATAATTTTAGAAATTATATTGGATTTGGAACTATGGCTCCAAAAGAAAAAACCTTTGGACATATTTTTTCTAAAAATGGTTACAAAACATGTATTGCAGGCAAATGGCAACTTTACTCCTACTTTCCAATAGATGAAGATGGTCTAAATTTACGATCTAAAGGACAAAAAATTGAAGATTCTGGGTTTGATGAATATTGTGTATGGCATGCTCATCATACAGAAGATAAGGGATCTAGATATAAAGATCCGGTAATTTTTGAAAACGGTAATTTCCTCAAAGAAACTGATGGAAAATATGGTGAGGATATATTTGCTGATTTTATAAATAATTTTATTGAAGAAAATAAAAAAGAGCCTTTCTTTGTTTATTTTCCAATGGCACTAACACATCGACCTTTAGAACCCACACCTGATAGTGAAGATTTTGAAGATTTTGAACCTCCTTCTAATAAAACTCTAGGGGGAAGAACTTTTGAGGAACTTGAAGGTTGGGACGATGACCCAAAATACTATAAAGACATGGTCGAATATCACGATAAAATAGTTGGGAAAATTATCGAAAAAGTGAAAAGCGCTGGAATATCTGAAAATACTATAATAATTTATCTCGGTGATAATGGTACCCCAATTGAAGTTTGCTCTATGATGCATAAACATACTCAAGTTTGCGGCGGCAAAGGACTAACTAATGATAGAGGTACACATGTTCCTATGATGTGCCAGTGGGATGGGAAAATAAGTAAAGGAATGATATCAAAAGATTTGATTGATTCTGTAGATATTTTACCTACTATACTTGAAATAGCTGAAATTAAAAATGACAATGATTTTATAATTGATGGAAGAAGTTTTCTACCTCAATTGTTGGGAGAAAAAGGAAATCCTAGGGATTGGGTATTTTTCCATTTTGAACCTATGACACCAAGAAATACGACATATTCACGGTTTCTTAGATCAAAAAAATGGAAACTATACGAAACAGGAGAAATGTTTGACTTAGATGAAGACCCAGAAGAGAAAAGTCCAATAACAAAAAAGAATGATGATGCTGAAAGTTTATCAGAAAGAAAAAAATTAGAGCCTATTTTTTCAGAAATGAAGTAAATTACTCTGCCATTGGAGCAGGGTTAATAAGATCAATTCCTAGAGTTTCAGGAAAAATAGCAGCAATTTCTTCTGCCATCCATTTTTTTTCCTTATTTATACTTCTATACTCATGCGGATCTTCCATCAAGCTTATTCGATTTCCCACACAATGAAAAATTTTTCCTGAGACATTATCTGAAGCATCAGATGCTAACCAAGCTATCATTGGAGGTACTTGGCTAGGATCATTGGAAAGAATATTATCAGGAATTTTAAAGTCGCCTTTTCTCAAGTTCAGAGTAGTACTAGGTACAGAATCTGTCATTCTAGTTCTAGCACCTGGTGAAATTATATTTGATTTTATACCAAATTCATCTAGCTCTTTTGATAAAGATTTTGTGAAGCCTGCTATAGCTTCTTTAGCTGCACCATAATTTGATTGCCCGCCATAACCATATAAACCGGAGACTGATGAAAAAGTGATTATTCTTCCAAATTTTTGTTTTATTAAATACTTTAATCCAGCTTTAATTATTGAAAAAGTACCTTTTAGATGAACTGAAATAACATCATCCCATTCTTTTTCAGACATATTAAATATCATCCTGTCTCTCAATATTCCCGCAGCAGCAACAATTATGTCTAACCGACCAAAATTTGTTAGCGCATCGTCAATAATATTTTTGGCACCATTCATAGAAGCGACTGTGTTCAAAGAAGCTATAGCATTTCCTCCTAACTCATTTATTTCCTCAACAAGTTTTAAAGCAGGTTCAGAATTTTGTGATGAACCATCTAATGAGCTTCCTATATCTGCAACAACAATTGAGGCTCCTTCAGCAGCAAGAAGTTTAGCAACCTCTTTTCCAATTCCTCCACTAGCTCCAGTTACAATGGCAACTTTATTATTTAAGTTTTTGTACCTCGGTAATATTTTAGGCTGATCCATAAGTACATATTCAATATTAGAATCAATTTCATGAATTTTAAAAGTGCCTGATGGGGTTGATGAATAAAAAGTTTTATTTCGTCTTGGTAAGGATAAATGAGTAATTTTTCCACCTTCAACTTGAAAAACCTGGCCATTTATTGGCGCTGAGAATTCTGAAGCTAAATATGTTGCTAAACTAGCTATATTTTCATTTGTATGTAAATTGTTTTTGTCTGATGAATGTAAATTATGATTTTCGTCGTCATAACATATAGAGTTACATGTAACACCGTATTTGCCTAAATCTTTAGCAATAACTTTTGTGAATCCTAATATTCCAGCTTTTGAAGCAGAGTAACTTGACATTTTTGAAGCTCCAATCAGACCTGATTTCGCAGATAATGTAACTACTCTTCCAAATTTTTGCTTTCTAAATAAAGGAGCAACATGCCTGACAATATTAAAAGAACTTTTAAGATTCTCTAAGTAAACTTTATCCCAATCATCTTCATACATATCAAGCAAAAATTTATTTTCCATAAAATTTTTTGTACATAAAACAATATCTACAGTACCAAATTTATCTAGCGCAAATTGTAATATATTTTTAGATTTTTCAAAATCTGAAAGAGGCTCATTAGTAATATAAATCTCTCCTCCAAGATCATTTATTCTTTTTATGAAATTATTTTGAAATAATCTATCGGACGAATAATTTGAGTCAAAGTTTACTACTAATTTAGCACCATTAATCGCGAAAATTTCTGGAATTGTAGGATTAATGAAATCTGAAATTATAACTATTTTATTTTTTAATATTTTGACCATATCTTTCCTTATCTAAATCTATTTTCTAAAAAAACTATTAACACTAGCAGCTGTCAATAAAATTATTAATGGAACAAATAAAACACCTATAGTAGAAACTGAAAACACAAACATAAAATATATGGAAATTGTAGTTATTATAATACTAAATTTCTTGTAACGATCAATATTTATTTTTTTAGGAATAGTAAGAAATAAATTTAGGTTTAATAAAAAACTCATGGCAGCAAACAGAATAGGTACCCAATCTTTATTATCAAATAATGTTGATCTATATATTATGTTATTTGTACTATCAGATGTTTCTACAATAGGAAATATTAATATGATTATTAATATAAAAATACTTATAACTAATGATAAAGAAACAAGGTAGTATATAAAAGACCATTTGGGTATTAGCATATTTTATTACCAATTTTTTTCTTAATAATCATATTTAGATTTCTTCCTCGAAATATTCATCTTTTATAAAGTTATCTTCAGGATTTTCTTTTTGATCAGATATTTTTTCAAGTTTTGCGTATGACAGCATAAGCCTCTTAACTCCCTGTTCATTAAATGCTACTGTAAATTCATAATCTGTAGATTTTTCATCTATAGATACTATTACCCCTTCTCCAAACTTATTGTGATAGACTTTATCAGCAATATTAAAATTATGAGAAATTTTCTGTATAGAGTGATTTTTACCTGTAAAATATTTTTTCCTGGTAAAAATACTCTTATATTTGCTGTTTTCAATTGAACTTTCATTATTAATCTTTATAAGTTCATTTGGGATTTCAGATAAAAATCTTGAGGATAGTTGTGCTCCATATTGCCCCCTAAATTTTCTATTCCTTGATCTAGATAAAAATAACCTATTTTTAGCCCTAGTAATACCAACATAAAGGAGTCTTCTTTCTTCTTGAATATCATTTGGGTCGTCTAAACTTCTAGAGTGAGGAAGTATCCCTTCTTCCAATCCAACTAAAAAGACAGCTTCGAATTCCAAACCCTTTGCTTGGTGTAATGTTATTAGCGTAATACCCTCAACCTCATCTTGATCTAAATTATTTTCAAAATCTGTAACTAATGATACATTCTCAAGAAAATCAACTAAATTATTTCCTGATTCATCCGTAGAGAATTCTAAAGCAGATGATTTTAATTCTAGAATATTTTCAATTCTTTCCTCCCCTTTCTCTGCATCTTCTTCAATATATTGACCATACCCTGTTATATCTAGAATAGTTTCAATGAGTTGTGAAATTTCTTCTTTTTTAGATGATGATATTAACTTTTCCATTAACTCATAAAAATTATTTATTGAATTAATAGCTCTTTTACTAATATTACTCTCATTCAATATATCGAAAGTTTTTTCTTTACACACTATACTAATAAACTCTAATACAGAAATTCCTTTCTGTTCTGACAAGATACTTAGGGTAGCAAAAGTTTTACGAGATATACCTCTTGATGGAAGATTTATTACTCTTTCAAGCGATATATTATCTGAAGGGTTACTTAAAACCCTAAGATAAGAAAGTATATCCTTAATTTCTTTTCTTTCATAAAACCTAACTGAGCCTATAAGCTTATAGTTAACACTCTCTCTGTTACAAGCCACTTCAAATGCTCGTGATTGTGAATTCACTCTATAAATTATTGCAACTTGATTAAGATTGAAATTTAGTTTTTTAATATTTTTTATTACTAAATCAGCTTCTTGCTCATCATTATATGATTCCAGCAATTCAACTAAATCTCCATCAGGGTTATCTGTCCACAAGTTTTTTTCTAATCTTTCATCATTGTATCCAATAACGCTATCAGCAGCTTTTAATATTTTTTTGGTTGACCTGTAGCTTTGATCAAGAGTAACAATTTTTGTTTTATCAAAATATTTCTTAAAATCAAAAAGGTTCTTGGGGTTGGCGTGTCTCCATGAATATATAGATTGATCAGGGTCACCAACAACACAAATATTTTTTGACCTATTAGCAAGAATTTTTGCTATTTCAAATTGAAGAGGATTTGTATCTTGAAACTCATCAATTAAGAAATACTTATAAAAATTTTGATATTTTTCTAATATGAATTTATTATTCATGAATAAATCTAAACATTTTAACAACAGATCGTCAAAGTCAAGTGAATTTGATCTATTTAAGAATTCCTCATATTTTTCATAGCATCTTGATGCTATTTCTTCTATATATGAGTCAACATTTTCTGAAAAATTAATAGCAGATAACATTCGATTTTTTGCATCTGAAATTATACCTAATACTAAACTTACTGAAACCTGTTTAGAATCAATATCAAGTTCCTTAAGAATTTTTTTCATTATTCTTACTTGATCATCGTAATCATAAATAACAAAATTATTTTTCACGTTTACCATTTCACCATCAAATCTAAGCACCCTGCTACAAAAACTATGAAATGTTTTTACATCAAGAAAAAAGTCATCAGAGAGATTAAGTAAAATTTGACATCTTTCACGTAATTCTCTTGCAGCTTTATTTGTAAAAGTTACAGCTAAAATATTATTTAAAGGGATTTTTTTTATCATATTTAAATAAGCAATTTTATGAGCTATTACCCTAGTTTTGCCAGAGCCAGGCCCAGCAACAATTAATAAAGGGCCGTCACTAAATTCAACAGCTTCTTTTTGTTTGGACGATAAATCTAATAATAATTTTTCTTTATTCACAATTCACCTAACAACTAAAATCAGCAAGATACCGTAATACCTCTTCTAGCATAATCAAAAGTATAGTCTTTTCTAACAGTCAGTGTCTTATCATCTACTCTCCAAAAATACCTAGCTCTGTCATGAAATGAGTTAACTCTCCATGATCCATATAATAGGTATTCTGCAGTAAATAATCTATTGGCAAATAAATCTCCACAGCTTTCTTCGCGAAAAGAATCAGATATATATTTTTTATTTTCAAGATAATCTTTCACCTCTATTATTACTTCTTCCCCGCTACTATCAGGCAATATAATATCTAATTTTGTATCACTAGACCATAATATAGTAGAAACAAAAACAAAACCTAAAAAAATAAAAACCGATACGACAAAAGTAGACTTAGCAAAAAAAGATGGAGTAAACCTTTTTTTTCCATGTTTTTTTGGAGAAATTATATCTAAAATGTTCATTAAGAATCTATCTAGTGACTGGTAATTTTAACTTCTCAATAAGTAAATTTAAATCAAGCTTGTCGCTAATCAAATCACTAATTCTATCTATTTTTTCTGGATGATTTATCGAAGATTTAAGTTGAATTTTTTCGACTTTTTCAGTGAACTCATGAGTATTATCATCAAATAATATAATAGGTTTATTGACTTTTTCCGCTTCATAACTGATATACTCAACCGGAGCAACCCCTTTAGTCAATAAAAGAGCTTGAGTTTCATTTGTCTGCAAGGCAGATAATTGCACATCTGGTCTATCCCCTCTTACAATGACTGCATTATTTTTTTTTGATGAAAAATAAAAAGGCCCCCAGTCTAGCACTAATCCGCCAATAAGATAATTTTCAATAAGTTTACTAGAATATTCTTCTCCACAAATAAATTCTCCATTTAATATACTAGCTAATTGTTCAATTGTAAGTGATAACAGTTTTCTATCATCAGGGATAATTCCAAAAAATTCTGCTTGAGAATTTTTTGTATTTTTATCTATATAATCCTGCAACTCCTTAGTACGGTATTTAGGCATAAAGTTGATTACAAAACCATTTATTCTAGAACCATAATGATCTAATATTTTTTGAAAATTTTCACCATATTTTACTACTAAAAGTATTGACGCATCTAAAGCCTGAGCATCCTTCAGATTTTTTTCATGGTCTTCAGATCCTTCTATTATATTAATAGTCTGATTTTTTAGTAGGCTTTCAATATTTATTTTTGAAGAATCATTTAAATGAATATTTTCTGCTTCTGGGAAAAAATTTCTGTAAAAATCAATGTCACTAGATGAAGATTGTTTAGTAGTTATAATTTTCCCAATATCAATTTTCTTATCAATAAAATTCCTTAGTAATCCTGAAGCAATAGCTGTTTTACCAGTATTTTTTGTTTTTGAAATTATCATTAATGTAGTCATAAAACCTCTGAAAAAATTCTACCATAAGTTTTTGAAATTTATATTATTAGCAAATTATATCAATGGACAAAGAATTAATTATAGAGTTAAGTCGCAAATTTTTCATTAAAAGTAACAACAAGATGTTTGAATGGATAAATTTACCTTGATTGAACAAATGAGTCAGTCTACGATTATATATAGAGTGTTAGCCGAGGTAGCTCAGGTGGTAGAGCAATGGACTGAAAATCCATGTGTCGGCAGTTCAAGTCTG
>PAOV01000008.1:20606-31455 GCA_002708145.1 Chloroflexota bacterium | reverse complement strand
TTTCTAATACTATATCAGAGCCCAATCGGAGTTCTGAAGAGAAAAAAGCCATTAGTCCAGCACCCAGCCCACCCGATGCTCCTGCACCAGGTATATCTGATACATCTATACCCAAATCTTTCTTAATAGTCTCTGAAAATTTCATTAATGCTTCATCTAGTAATTGAACCTGCTCATATGAAGCACCTTTTTGTGGACCATATATAGCGCTAGCTCCTCTTGAACCATATAAAGGGTTATTTACATCACAAGCAACCATTATTGTAGATTCTTTCATTCTTTCGTCCATATTTGATATATCTATATGTTCTAATGAAGATAGAGCGAATCCTCCATATGGAAGTTCTTTACCTGATTTATCTTTTAAGGAAACACCTAAAGCTTGTAATAAGCCGGCGCCGCCATCATTTGTAGCACTTCCACCAACAGGAATAACAAATTTTCGATAACCTAAATCTAAGGCTTCCTTCATAACAGAACCAACACCGTAAGTTGAAGCTTTCATTATATTTCTTTTTTCTTCTGAAATTTTAGATAAACCAATAATTCTCGCCACTTCAATTACTGCTGTTTCTTTATCTCCAAGAGCACCCCATTCTGTTTTGTGTTTTTGAAAATTAGAATTATCAGTCAATGTTGTTTTAATTTCACCTTCAGAATTGATAACTAAAGTTTCTAGAGTACCATCGCCACCATCTGCAACAGGAATCTTTATGATATGAGAATTAGGCCAAACTTTTAGTAAACCTTTCTCCATGGAATTTGCAATTTCAGACCCTGAAAGACTTTCCTTAAATTGTTGAGGAGATATTAGAATTTTTTTCATTATTTACTTTCTCAATCATATTTTATTATAGTTAGTTAATAATTGATGAATATAAATTATAACAAAGATTCCCTAGATATAATTTTGTATATTTCTTCAACTGTTTCTAGTAATCTATCTTCTTCATTAATTATAGAATATTGAAAACTTTTTGATTGAGGTATTTCTTTTTTAGCTTCAGATAATCTAAGTGATATATCATTATCAGAATTTACACCTCTATTAACTAAATGTTTTCTTAGAATTTCCATATTAGGAGGATGAATAAAAATTAATATTGCTTCTGGCATTACAGACTTAATTCTTTTGGCTCCTTGTACATCAACTCTTATAATGACATGATTTCCGGCTTGAAGGGCATCATCAACTTGTTTTTTGGGAACACCGTAATAATTTCCATAGACTTTAGCCCACTCTAATAATTCACCCTTTTCAATCATCAAAGTGAATTCTTTCTGTGATAAAAAATAATGATTTATACCATTTTTTTCTTTTTCTCTGGGATTTCTTGTAGTTGCAGTGATAGTAAAATGATACTTTTTGGGATTTTGATTTATCATTTCTTCTATAATTACATCTTTGCCAACACCTGATGGACCTGATATCACTACCAATAAAGATTTTTTATTCAATTTTAACACCTAAATTTGAAATAGTTTCCCAAAAATTTGGATATGATACACTTGCAGTTTCATCATCAATTATTTTTATTCCTTCCGTAGACAATACTCCAGCTATCGCCATCATCATTGTTATACGGTGATCCATATTACTTGAGAAAGAACCATACCTTAGAGAATTATCTGGATTACCAGTAATTATCATACCATCATTTGTAGCTTCGATTTCTACACCGCATGACTTAAGAAAATTTACTGTTGTACTTATTCTGTCAGATTCCTTAACTCTTAATTCTTCAGCATTCTTAATATGAGTTATTCCATCTGCAAATGACGCAGCAAGAGCTATGATAGGAATCTCATCTATCAACAGAGGAATTATGTCGCCAGAAATTTCAGTAGCTCTTAAATTACTTGTTTTAACATAAATATCACCAATTGGTTCTCCAGCAATATCCCTTTGATTAATTATCTTAATCTCCGCATTCATACTTTCCAGAACAGTTATTATCCCACTTCTAGTTTTATTTATCCCTACTTTTTTTATTAAAATTTCGGAATCTGGATGACAAAGTGCGGCTATCATCCAGAAAGCAGCACTACTTATATCACCTGGTACATCTACATCAATTGAATCTAACTCTGATGGCTCTATATGTATATCTAATTTATCTTCTTTTATTATTGAACCCATTGCAATGAGCATTCTTTCACTATGGTCGCGTGAAATTGCTTTTTGAAAAATCTTAGTTGAGCCTGATGCACGTAATGCTGCAAGAATAATACAAGATTTTATTTGAGCAGAGGCTACTGGCATTTTATAGCTAATAGCTTTAAGTAAACCACCAGAAAAGATTATTGGAGCATAGTTATTATTTTTTCGAGCAAAAATTTTAGCTCCCATTTCTGACAAAGGTTTAATAATTCTACCCATAGGCCTTGAATTGAGTGATTTGTCTCCTGATAATACTGAAATAAAATCTCTTCCTGCCAAAGCTCCAGATATGAGTCGGGTAGTTGTACCACTATTACCACAATTTAATATATTTGTTGGCTCCTTAAAACCATGCAGACCGACACTATTTACTATAATTATAGGAGAGTTGCTTTTATCATTTTCGATATCTATATCCACACCTAATTGTCTCATTATTTTTATTGTTGAATAGCAATCTTCACCTGGTAAAAAATTTCTAACTGAAACTTTATTTGGCTTAGCCATAGAATTAAATATTACAGCTCTATGAGATATAGATTTATCACCAGGTACGATTATTTCCCCTCTTAATGATTTTGGTTTTCTAATAGTAACGGACAATTTATTTTAGCTTTCGTCTATCGTAGTTGTTTTCATCGTTACTTTCATCTTTTCCTGACATGGCTGATGCAACTTTATTGCCAAAAAATAAGCCCATCATACTTTCAGAAGAAGTAGGTAAGGGTTCACGTTTATATTTCTCGTTCCTGTTATCAGCTACACCTATCTCTAATCTAAGACGCTCTTCCCATGCATTTACTAAACTATCAGCTAATTTACCTTCATGTGAATGGCGATCTTCAATATCATTTATAGATGACTTCATTAAATTTAGATGATTTTGTACTTGATCAATCCAATAAACTAATAAATCAGGATTTACTAATGAAGCACCTTGAGTTGAAGCAGGATCAAAACTAGCTGAAACTGTAGCTGAATCAAAATTTGTTCCGACAAAATTACTTATTTCTGGCCAAGATGGTGATTCACTGACAGAATTAATCATTGCAGCAGCAATGATTGAAGGCAAAGTTGAAGTAGCTACTGCAAATGAATCATGTTCATCTGGATCCATAAATAGCATTTTGGATCCAAAAGATTCTAAAATTGAGATAACAGTATCAATTGATTCTTTAGAAGCATTTTTTCCTAACACAATAGCGCATTTAGCCCCATGGAAAACATCTGGGGAAGAATCATTTTGAGTTTTCAAAGAAGCAGCTGTAAGAGGGTTTATCCCTATGTATGATGTTTGATTTGCAAATAAGTTATTTACCCAATTAATACAAGCTCTTTTAGCTGTAGAAGTATCACAAATTACCGCTCCAGATTTTGTTGCTTCACTTATATCATTTAGTACTTCATATACTTTTCCTGTAGGTACACAAATAAAAATTAAATCAGAGTCTGAAACAGCTTTTTTTATGTTCCACTCAGTCTTATCAATAGCTTGAGATTTTTTTGCAAAATCTTGATTTTTATTAGACAAGTCATAACCAATAACTACGCCTAGATTATTACAATATTTTTTTAGTGCTAAACCAATAGATGTTCCTAAGGGACCTAATCCTATAATAGTAATATTTATCATATAATTCCTTTCATTATAAATTACTTAATCAAAAAATTAATTATTGCCCTCTTTGATCTCGTAAAAAGTTTTCTAATTCATCAATAATAATCTTTGGTTCAGGATTCAGCTTAACTTCTTCCTCTGAATCATACCTTTCTTCAAGCTTCTCTACATATTTTTGTATATCATTTTGATCAGATAAAGCATTTTTTAAATTATCATTAAAGTTTTGCGAATCTTTTTGAATATCACTATAATCTATATCTACATCAATTATTTTTGAAATTTCTTTCAAAATATTTAATGTAAGTGTAGGATTATGAGGAATTTGTAAATAGTGCGGAGCGTGTCCCCAAATACTAATAGATGGTATATCTAATTTCATGCAATAGTCAGATAATACCGATGTAATTCCAGCTGGGCCTTCATAATTTGGTTTAGGGTAATCAAAGTCTTGTAAATCTTTTTCATTTTTTGATAACATTGATGCAGTTACTCTGGTAGGACGAGTATGAGGTACAGAGCTTAGCAAAGAGCCTACATTTATAACAAGCTCAATAGAATTTTCTCTTATTATTTGCATTAATAGTTTAATATACTCATTCCACTTAAGATTTGGTTCTGTACCAAGAAAAAAAATAATATCATTTTTACCATTAGATTTATAATAATAAAAATCATTTTTTGGCCATGATAATTTTCTTTCCCCGCTATTAGAGTTTGAAACATAAGGTCGATTTTCAGAATAAACATAATATTTTTCAGGGTCAATAGATGCAAATTTTTTGGCATTAGTTTGATTTATAATTTCTTTTATGGATTTAGTGGCAGATTCTGCAGCATCTGACCAGCCAGACCAAGCTGAAATAAAAACAACATTATTTAATTTTTCTAAACTTTTTATAAACTTATATGACAATAAATTTCTCCTATTTACATTCTATCATTATAAAAATAATCAAAATACTATGATTTAATTTTACCTAAAAAATAGTCGCTAATATTATCGTCTTGAAGAATTTTTGAAGCTTTTGCATCTAAAACAACTTTTCCATTGGAAAAAATATATCCTCTATCAGAGGCCTTAAGTGATAATTTTGCATTTTGTTCAACAATTAATATAGTAATACCTGAATTTCTAAGTTCAGATATTTTGTTTATAATTATTTTTTGAAATTTAGGAGATAAAGCTGCAGTTGGTTCATCTAATAATAAAAATTTTGGATTAGATAACAAAGCTCGTGATATAGCTAGCATTTGCCTCTCTCCTCCAGATAATGACTCTGCTATGTCACTGTTTCTTGGGTAAAGATCAGGGAATAATTCATATATAAAATCCAATCTATTATAAAGTATCTTTTGTTCTAAATTTAAGCTTCCAATAATTAAATTATCATATACTGAAAGTGAAGAAAACACATTCTCAACTTGAGGTACATATGAGATACCTTTAGTAATTAGTAAATCTGATCTTATATTAGTTATATTCTCATTTTGAAAAAATATTTCTCCAGAGAAATATTTTGATAATCCAAATATTGTTTTTATAAATGTAGATTTTCCACAGCCATTTGGGCCTATAATTGTTACAAATTCGTTCTTATCTACATACAAATCGATACCATTTAAAATTTGAACATTTCCATAGCCACTTTTTAAATTCTTTATATTTAATAATTTACTCATTTTGAGATCCTAAATATGCTTCTGTTACTGATTTATTTTTTCTTACATCATCCGAATTTCCTTCCATTAGCACTTCTCCCATATTCATAACAATTATCTTGTCTACATCCGTTCTTAATATAAAATCCATATTATGCTCAATTACAATAATAGTGGTATCCATTTCATCTACTAAATTTCTTAGATATGAAAATATTTTTTCTGCCAAATTATTTGCTACTCCTGCAACTGGTTCATCTAATAAAATTATTTCAGGTTCACTCATCATTGCTCTTGCAATATCGACAAGTTTACTTTGACCTCCAGATATATTCTCTGCTAAATTATTAGCAACTTTTGAAACTCCTAATCTATTCAATAAATCTAAAGCTTTATCTATCCTTCTCTTTTCTTCTGGTCTTGAGTTTGGCAAAAACAAAGACTTAATTAAATTTGGAGAAAATTGATTATTTTCGGATACAAGTATATTTTCTATAACACTCATTTCTTTCCAAAGCCTTGTATGCTGAAACGTTCTTGTCATACCTAATTTTTGTATTTGATCAGGTCTTAGATTTGTAATATTTTTTCCATTAATAAATATATCTCCCTTAGATGGTTTTAATAAACCAGATAAGCAATTAAATGTTGTTGATTTTCCACAGCCATTTGGGCCAATAAGTCCAACTAATTCGCCCTTACTTATATTAAATGAAATATTCTTAATTGCTTGAATCCCACCAAAATTATGAGATAGATTATTTATTTCGATTATATTTTTTTTCATTTGTTTCTTCTTAATTTAGTTCTATTTGGTCTATAAGGTATTTCTGGCATTATACCTTTTGGTAGTAATCTTAAGATCACTACGATTAGTAAGCCAATTAGGAATAATTTGAAATATGATAACTCAAGTATAATTTTACCATTGAGAAAAGATTCAGTAATTGATATCTCAGACCAAAATATTCCTCCAACATCTACAATTATCCACCTAAATATAGAATCTATATACCCTGTAATTGAATGTAGAAATATATCACTATTTGTTCTTGAAACAATCATTACATTAAATATAAATTCAATTAAAACTATAATAAAAGCTCCTATAAACATACCTCTATTGTTACCTCTACCACCTAGTATAAAAGCAGCCCAAATTAAAAAAGTTGATCTAACAGGATTTAAAAAATCAGGCCAAATTGCTGTATTTAACCAAGCCCATAAAATCCCTCCAATTGCAGCTATTGATGCTCCCAAACCTAAACTAAGTGCTTTTTGCATAAGGACATTATTACCGTGATGTTGACTTACATCCTCATCTTCTCTAATAGACTTTAAAATTCTTCCCCAAGGAGAATAAAGTAACAATGATAAAATCCACCAAATAAAAAACATACAAAGTAAAGAAATTATCGATAAGAGAAGTATATAAGGAGCGTTACCTGGCAGACCCAAAAAACTACCAATATTTGAAGATATACCAGAATTCCACCACTCCTTAAGAGGTAATGAATAATTAGAAATACCAATTCCAGAAGTGACTGTACCTGCCCGTAATAAAGGCTCTGCTTGTAGAGCTATACGTAAAATTTCCCCAAGTGAAATTGTCACAATTGCAAAATAATCAATCCTCAATCTAGCAGTAGGAAAAGCAATAAAAACACCTATTATAAATGAGAGGATTATTGCAAAAATAGAAGCCTCAAATGAATTCCATCCATAACCGTTTGTTGCGATAGGTGATGTCAACAAGCCTACTGTTACAGCGCCAATACCCGCAAAGAAAACTACACCAAAATTTGTCATNCCTGTATATCCAGTATGTAAATTTAGCGAAAAAGATAATAAGCTAAAAATACCTAACAAAGTAAAAATTCTTGCCACTTGCATTACTTTTGTAAGGCTACTAACACTTGGGAGTAAAATTACTAAAATGATTAGAATAAGTAATACAAAAAAGAAAGATTTCCAAGAACCATTAAAATCCATTATTTTATTTCTAAAAAAATTAATTCTAAGTTTAGGGATTTTTATATATTTTTTTTTCTTAAGTATAAATATATTTATTTTAGGCAAAATTCTATAAAATAATGAGTTGATTACACCAAATTGAACTAAATTAGGTTTTTTTATTGAAAAATTAGAGCTNGTATTTAAATTACTAAACTTGGGTATTTCTTTAAACTTTTTGCTAATATTATTTCTTTGTCTATTTACATTCCATTTATGAATAGCATTACCTAATCCTTGAGGTAGAAATATTAAAACACCAATTAAAAATATAAAAGGCATTACCTCTGCTAACCCTGAAGCAGTTGGCCTGTCTAATGAATTTCCTAATCCAATTAATACAGGTTCAGAAAATGATCTTACAAATCCAATAATTAATGAAGCAATAATAACACCCGAAATAGATCCTATTGAACCTAAAACAATAACTGCAAAAGCTGGAAGCAATAATGATATTCCCAATTCAGGATTAATAGGAAGGATGGTAGATAACAATGCCCCACCTAAGCCAGCAATTCCAGAGGAAATAAATGAACTAAATGAGTATATTTTTTCAATATTTATGCCTGAAGTAGATGCTAAATCGGGGTTATCTGCAACTGCAAGCATTTTTTTACCTATAATACTTTTCTTTATCAGCAATACGATTGTTAAAACCGTTACAAAAACTCCAATTACTAGTGCTAATTTTGTATATGTAANACCATAATTATTTATGTTTCCTAAAAAAAGAAAGTTTGATGATTCAATTTTTCCAATAAATAAATCGATTCTAAATGTAGGTATATTTATGTTGGATTCTAATAATTTCCAATCTTTATCCGGAATAAATCTAAAAGTTTTAGCTGAAAATCTTATGTATAAAATAGCTCTAATTATCATTGCCACACCTAAAGATGTAATCATCAATACTTGAGGAGATGCGAATTTCTTTCTTAGTGGTTTATATACTGATTTGTCTATTAATAAACCAACTAATCCAGTTAATAAAAATGCAAGAATAGATGCAGAAATAATTAATGAAAAATCTAATTTCCCATCACTTTCTGCTGATGATATTGGGTAAAATCTATCAGACCACATGATAATTAAAGCTACATAAGAACCAATCAACATCATTTCAGCCTGGGCAAAATTACCAAACCTTTGAACTTTATAGGTTATTGTTAGACCTATAGCAACTGATAAATAAGCAGCTGACCAATATAATGAACTAAAAAATATTGAAGAAAAATTAAAATTGAAAACTGCTTGATCTTGATTATATTTTAATAAATTATTTGCAGCAAAAATTACAACAATAAATAATATGATTGGTGTACAAGCAAGTAAAATATTTCTAGAAAGTCCATTTAAAGACTTAGCTCTAAGAAAAATAAAGAATAATGAAGAAAAAAAAGCTTGAAATAACTGGATTATCCAAAGCAAATCTCCGTTTATAATATTTCCAATAGAAAAAAATCCTGTATTAAATCTAAGCCCAANAATACTATCGAAAAATAATATAGCAAGTAATAAATATATCCGAGTAGATATTACATATTTGTTTAAATCANATGCTTGTTTTTTTGAAAAAACTTTTGTCAATTTATAAAAAAAATATTACGGTTCATATATAAATTATGAACCGTAATATATATTTTTGTCATTTATTTATTTTAGACCACCATCTTGAGTCCAAATTTTATCACAATGAAAATCTGGCTCAAAATGACATACTTCATAACCAGTACCTAAAACGTCACCATTAGCATCAAATGTATGATTACCACTAGCTCCGTCATAGTTTGTACCAATTGACTTAAGATCGTCTCTCAAGTCGTCATTAGTATCATCAGATGCAGCTTTTGCAATAATGTTAACCGCATCATAAGTAGAATGTGTGTAAATTCCACCTGGGTCACCACCAGCAGCTTGGTAAGCTGATTCAAAAGTTGATTTTGCAGCTGAGTCTTCTCCTGGTCTTGGCTTAGTAGCAACTACTCCAGTAACAGCAGATGAATCAGTAAATTCATCAATAAATCCTCCGTCACCTATACCATCACCACCAAATATACCCCCAGAAAAACCTTGAGCTTTAAGAGCTTCTACAATTGCAGCTCCATCTGTAGCATATGACATAAGCACAGCTGAATCACAATTTCCATCAACTACTGCTTGAGCCAAACTTGAAGCGTCATAAGAACCCTCAGCAGGATCATATCCGACTGAAGTACATGATGATCCGAAAAACTCTATAAAGTTTTCTCCTAATCCAGAACCATAATCATTAGTCATAAATAAAACTGCAGGACTTGAATGACCAGCATCTTTAACTATTTGTGATAATGCATCTGATTGTTGACCATCACTAGGAACAACTCTAAATAAGTAACCATTATCTGCCGCGTTTGTTATAGCTGCAGAAGTACTTGCGTATGATACCATCGGTATTCCAGCTTCAGAAGCAACTGCAATAGCACCTAAAGTAGCACCAGAACATGCAGCACCAACTATACCTACAACACCAGAATCAATTAGAGATTGAGCAGAAGTAGCAGCCTGTGTTCCGTCACAACCTGAGTCTGCAATCACTAGTTCATAAGTATTGCCATCGTCGCTTGCATTTAATTCATCTATTGCTACACTTGCTGCAGATTCAAATCCTGGAGCATAAACTGCTATAGGACCAGTCTGTGAACTTAGTAAACCAACTTTAATTGTTTTACCACTACCCCCACATGCTGAAATAATTGCAAAAACAAATAAACCAGCAATAAGTAGCATAGAGACTTTCTTTGAATTCATTCATAACCTCCTTGAATGAAGTATAAATATTCTATGCATNATGAATATTTACAATATAATTTCGTTAAATGTAAACCTTTATTTACTCAAATACAATAAATNANTNTCAANTTTACTNTGATAATATGAAACTTTTATAAAAGANTNGTCATTTTNANGAATTANTTATGAAATTAGAANCTTTNATACCGTTAATAATTGTATTTTTANTNGGNGCTATTAGCCCNGGNCCTTCNTTATTAANNGTNACNAGAAACACNATNANNAAAGGTANAAAANGTGGNATTGCNACTGCTNTAGGNCATGGATTNGGNTTTGGNNTGTATTGTTTTGTANTAATGAATTTATNTAAAATNNTACTNANTNNTTTCCCAAATATNATNNTTTTTTTACAAANTGCNGGNNTATTANTACTTAGTATATTTTTCTATAATTTTTCTAAGNNNTAANNCNAGTNANNAAAAAGANNTAATTACTTTTGANAAAAGAAGTTTTANNGAAGGTTTTNTAATTGCNATNATTAATCCNAAAATNTTNATNTGGATGATNGCTATATTTTCTCCATTNATAAATTCCAANATATCNTTANGTNANATAATTTTNATCTC
>PAOV01000008.1:0-20601 GCA_002708145.1 Chloroflexota bacterium | reverse complement strand
TAGGNANAACAATTGATNGTTCATGGTATCTTATNGTTNCAATATTANTAGNNAAGAATAANACTAAGATNACAAANAAATTANACCCTNNAAAACTTAGTAAGATAATGGGAATAATTATGTTATGTTTTGCAATTATATTACTGTTCAGTATAATTTGATCAATAAATTTGATAATGTTGCATAAAACTAATTATATATATATGATTTAAAAAAAGGACAACCTATTCAATGATATCTCTACTATCTGATTATTTTAATAAATATTTTGATTTTCAAACTCGTACTAATAGAAGTGATTATTGGATGACTTTTTTAATAATTTTTCTAATCGGTATTTTATTTGGATATATTAGTTCTATATATACTCCAGAAACTTTACTTATTCAGAATACGTGGTCATTAATAACAGTTATACCTAGTTTAGCTATTGGTTCTAGGCGTTTACATGACACAAATAAATCAGGATTTTGGCAATTATTATGGCTTATTCCTTTATTTGGTTGGGCCTACCTTATATATCTACTTGCTAAACCTTCCATAGATTAAAAAAATTAAGTCATTAAAAAAAGTATAAATGTTAAATATACTGCTTTATAAACCATTAATTCCACATAACACTGGAAACATTATCAGACTATGTGTCAATATTGGTGCGAATTTACACCTTATTAGGCCATACGGTTTTGAATTAGATAATAAGCATCTAAGAAGGGCAGGGCTTGACTATCTAGATTTCAGCATTGTAAGTGAATATGAGTCTCTAAATGAATATATACACAAAAACAATATAAATCTTGAGAGAATTTTTGCTGCTACTTCTAAATCAAATAATTTATATACAAATTTTAAATACAAAAATAATGATACCTTTATTTTTGGACAGGAAGATATTGGTTTGCCAAAATCAATAATTAAAGATATACCAAATAAAATATTAATACCAATGCGCCCTAATAATAGAAGCCTAAACTTATCAAATTCAGTTTCTATAATCTGCTACGAAGCTTGGCGACAACTTAGATTTAAGAATTTATAATATTTTAGATAAAAAAGTTTTTAATTTTTCTGATTTTGGTTTATTTATGATATTTTGAGGAGTATCAATTTCTAGTAATTCTCCTGAATCTAAGTATGCCATTTTTGTAGAAATTTTTTCAGCAAATTTTATTTCATGAGTGACAAAAATCATAGTTTTTTTATAATCCGTTAGCTTGTTTATAATTCGTAAGACCTCATCAATTAATTCAGGATCAAGTGATGCAGTAGGTTCATCAAATAGCATAATTTCCGGATCTAAAACTAACATTCTAGCTATTGCTACTCTTTGTTTTTCACCACCTGATAATTGATTTGGTAGCTTTTTATATAGATTCTCTGGTATTTGAACTGCCGACAATGCCTTTATACTTTTTTCCTCTGCTAATTTTTTATTAATTCTTTTTACAAGTTCTAAAGATATAGAAACATTACGCATTACACTCAAATGAGGAAAAAGATGATGCCCTTGAAAAACCATTCCAATTTTTGATGAATTATTATTAACTTTTCTTTTTTTTATTGAAGACCCATCGATAAGTATCTTACCTGTATTAACTGACTCAATACCCATTAATAATTTTAAAAAAGTGGTTTTTCCAGATCCAGAAGGACCAATTATAGATAATTTTTCGCCTTTATTCAATGAAAGAGATAAGTCTGATATTACTTTTATTTTTCCATATGATTTGGATATTTTATTAATATTTATAAAACTCATAATATTTTAAATAAAAACATGTCGCAGAAAACTACAACATGTTTTTATTTTTTTACTATCTTATGATCGTCTTCTTGAAGTACTTCTTCTTGTAGTTGAAGCTCTTTTAGTAGTAGATCTCTTTCGTGTTGATGAAACAGCTTTTTTAGCCACACTTGCAGCAGCAGAAACAACAGCACCTTTATCGGTTGTAGCTGCGTACCATATCACTACACCAAATGCTATTTTATTTACTAAGTCTGCTAAGTTATAAATCAAATTCAAATCTCCTTCGCCAAAAGGTGAATTTCCTATGATGTAAACTAACAAATATCCTATCGGATATATTGCCCAACCTATGGTTACAATATACCTCAATGTTCTAAAAGCTAATTGTCCAGCAGGATTTCCGCTAGCATCGTTAGCCGCTTTAGCATCTCCGAAAAAGATAAGATACATTATGTATGCCCATCCAGCCATACCTACAACAAAACCAATAATTTCTTTGGAATCACTTCCAATATTTGCTTCTCCGTAGAATCCTCCTAAGAGCATAACTAAAGAAGCAACAAGAAGTTGCCAAAACAACCTTGGTTTTACTACGGTTACAGCTACTAATATTAGATAAAATTCAACTATCTGTAAAGGAACAGTTATGAACCAATCTATATATCTATAAACTGTAGGGCTTGTACCTGTATCTATCCAAACACTGCTCATCCTGAGGTAATGCCAGAAAGCTATACCTGTAATTAAAGCAGCGACTGTTAGAGAGGTTTTCCATTTTGGGTTTACTTCAAATCTTTCAAGAATGAAAAATAAAGTTGCAGCAGCCATAGAAGCTGTTACNAGCCAAAACGAAAAATCAACGACGTTGATATCACTTGAAAACATGTAATCCTCCATGTTTATTCGTTTGTAATGTTAACATTTATAAGATTATTTGAATTTTATTTTAAAGTCAAATATATATTTTATTTTAAAGTCAAATATATAACAGTTAAGTATTATCAATATTATGGTATTACTACTTCGTCTGCATCCCAAATAGTAACTCTGTCAATTATTAAATTCTCATCTTTTGCACTATCGTTTGGCGGATATAAATATTCTTCATTTTTATTTGTAAAGTATTCGATATCTTTAAAATATTCAGATGAAAAGTCTATAGGGGTACCTTGAATTATATGTGTAGAACCATCTACATCTAATATTAATTGATTACCTATTACTGATAATCTAAAAGTCGTAATGCCATAAACTTCTGGAGATTCAGCTTTAAGATTAATTGGATATTTCCAATAGGTATAGCCTGTTGGCTCATGAACTCTTGATACTTCAACAACTTTTGAACCATCGAGATTTCTTATAAATGTTGCCTCTATATATGTCATAGAAAATGGCATATATATTCTAAAACCTGTGTCTACGGAGTAACCTGTTGAAGTGTTTGTTAACCAACTGGGGATAATAAATTTCCCAGTAACATCGTCAAAGTTATCTGTATTAATTCTTTTTCTACTTTCTGTATATGATGAAAATTTAAGATCATATGTAACCCAGGGAGCTGCAGGAGGAGCAATATATATTGGACCCCATTGAGAATTATATATAGGTATAGGATCTGTCTCATTATATTTTTCTAAAGAATTACCAAAAGTAATCTGTCTTTTTGCTCTGGTCTCAATATTCACTGTCCATACTGCACCATTAACGTTAACCATAATTGCGTCATTATTTAGTGACCAATCTAATGTACCGGAGTCAGTCAAATTTTGAAAAGAAGAGATTGGAAATGGATTTGAACCATCAATATTAATTAGCCATAATGAATCTTCTTCAGAAATAGCAGCAATATATTTTTCATCTTTAGAAACTGAAAAATTTTGGAATTTTTGTGGGAAATTCTCATCTTTTACTATATCAAAAGTATCAATACCATTAAATCCCATTTTGATAATTCTATTTTCACCTAAAAATAAGAAATATTCATCGTTGTTTATTATTACTGGATTTGTTTCTTCAATGGGAGTATAAGTAAGTCTTTTTTTATTACCTCCTTCAGAATTCATAAGATAAAGATCATTATTATCAAGGTTAGTATAAATAATTGAATTACCGTCTTTCGAGAAAGAACCATCTACATGGCTCATAGTAGGTTCATTTTGGCCAGTCAAAGGTATTTGCATACTACCATCTGAATTCATCAACCATATCTGCCAAAAAGTTGAATCTCTTTTAGTTTCAAAAAGTATCTTTTGACCATCAGGTGACCATTTAGGATTAACATCATCATGATAGTTAGTAGTAATTTGTGTAAGTTCATTTGAGTTCAAATACATAGTAAATATATCATGATTTAAGGCTATATGCTTAACATTACTATTAAAAACAAACCTTTGAAATTCATTCAATATTATGGGTGTCGAAGTAGGTATGGGTGTCGAAGTAGGTACTGGAGTGCTTGTAGGAGCAGGAGGAGTAAGAGTAGGAGGTATAGATGTAGACGTTGGTAAAGGAGGAGGGACTGGTGTAGGTGCCTGGGTAGGTGTAGGTGTAGGTATTGGTGTAGATGTAGGTGTAGGAAGTGGGATAGCTGTTGGAACATTAGCTGAGACAGCTATTATCGGAGTACTAGTTGGGGTAAAATTATTTGTTGGTTTGACAGTAGAAAAATTACTATCCAAAAGTTCAGTTGATTCGATTGATTTATTTTCATTCTGTGAACAAGAGACTATTAGTAAGCTAAGAATATTAAAAATAATAAAGTATGTGATAATTTTATTCATCTAAAAAAAATTTTTATGCGTCTTTTTTCTTAATATATACTATTTCAGATTTCGTTTTGGTAATTTTCGATAAATTTTTTGAAAATTCATACTGAGATTTATTAGTAAAAGATTTTGAAATAGAAGTTAGTTCATTAATTGAGTCTAAATTATTTACTTGCATTAGCAAATATCTTATNAGTGAGCCTCGTAAAGCTTTAGTCCAATGAGTAACAGATTTTAATTCCCCCTGTTTATTCTCTTGTAGAAAAGTAAAGTTTAGCTCGTGCCTTGGAGTAATCTTTTTATTATCAAAAGCTAACATGAATTCATTAGGTAAAAAATTGCAAACTATTTGATCATTCAATAGATTCTTAAGAACTCTTGTAATATCATCATTCCAATATCTAGATAATTTTTCATTATCAATTAATTTAGTGCCCATTTTCAATTTATAATTGGGTATTTTATCCTCTGGACGAAGCAACCCAAAAAGGCCAGAAAAAATTATAACTGAATTATTAAAATTAAACTTAACGATTTCATCTAAATTAGAATAATCAAGGTAATCATACAAAACACCTGTATATCTATCTATAGTTGATAATACTCTAGAGTATTTAATATTTGAATTTATGGNATTAATTTTCTCATAATTACGAGATGAAATATTAAAAATTGAGCTATAATTTTCTATTGACAAATCATTTTCACATAAATAATCAATTAATTTAGACCGTTTGGTATTTAAGGAACTAAATGATATGTTGTCTAATGAAAATTTTTGTTCATCATCAGTAGGATTTTTACCTTCCGATGGAGGAATTAATATAAACAAAAAACTTAAAGAGCAGATCCATTAGTTTCGCCTGTTCGCACTCTTATAACTTCTGATACTGGTGAAACAAAAATTTTTCCATCACCAATTTGACCATCTTTACCAGATTTTGCAGATTCAATTATAGCGTCAACAACAGATTCTTTTTTTTCATCATCTACAACTAGTGATAATAAAGTTTTTGGCAATGCTGCTCTGGTTGTCATTGTTGTGCCTCTACCTGTCATAACTTCAACTCCCTGCTGAGTCCCTTTACCGGTAACATTAACAACATGATATCCAGTTGCTCCAGCTTCAGTGACAGCATCAATAACTGCATTCATTTTTTCTGGTCTGATGATTGCTTCTATTTTTACCATATTTTACTCCTAAAGAAATTTTTAATTATTATTATTTTAGACTTTAGTTATTTCATAATAATTAAATTTATGTTTCATAAATATTAAATAACTAATTTTTTTGTTTTATTTATTATTAGATATAACACTAATTAAATTTTTAGTAAACTCTTTTGTTGAAAGTTTTCCACCTAAGTCTTTTGTTCGTAATTTTTTATCATTTAAAATTAAATCTATAGATTTATCAATTAATCTAGAACAGTCAATGAGCTTTTTTTCATTATATTTAAGTCCAATCCAATAAAACATCATACCTACAGATAAAATTATTGAAGATGGATTAGCAATATTTTTACCTGCAATATCTGGTGCTGATCCATGTTGGGCTTGAGCGACGACTAATTTTTCACCAAAATTTATAGAAGGGGCAATTCCTAAACTTCCAGATATTTCCGAAGCCTCATCAGAAAGAATATCACCGAACATATTAGTTGTAACAATTACGTCGTAAAAATCTGAATTACGAATTAGATTTGCAGCTGTAGCATCAACAAGTTCTTCATTGTAATTTATATCAGGAAAACTTTTTCTAATATTACGGACTGCTTCAAGAAACAATCCATCTGATATTCTAAATACATTAGCCTTATGAACAGCTGTTACTTTCTTATTTCTAATCATTGCTTGATCAAAAGCAACCTTTGCTATTCTTTCCGATTCAAATCTTGTGATTTTTCTAGTAGATAAAGCTATATCGGGTGTAGGCATATATTCGCCTGAACCAAAATACATATTTCTATCAGGATAAAAACCTTCAGTTCTTTGCCTAACTATCAGAAGATCTATAAATTTACTATTTTTGGTCTGTATACCTTTTCTTGATTTAGCAGGACGAAGGTTTGCAAATAGATCCAATTTAGTAACTATTTCTCCTGATGGATTAATACCTCCTTTTTCAGGTAAAGGATAATCAAGATGTGATACAGGTCCAAGTATAAGCCCGTGAAATTTTTGTGCTAAATTCAAAATTTCAGTGGGGAAAGTTGTACCTTTTTCCTTAAGTGCTTTGAATCCAATATCATAATAGGATAATTCAAATTTGATTCCAAATAAATCTTTTAGACAAAAAATAATATCCTTAGCACTATCAACTATCTCCGGCCCAATACCGTCACCAGGTAAAACTAATATCTTAACTTTTTCCATAAATTATGTCCAAATAATATTCTATTTATATATATTAATATATAAAATTATTTAATATGCAATTTATTTAACATGACTATTGACAATAATTTAACATTTACATCAGCTATATTCTTAGGAATCCTAATTGGTTTCAAACACGCACTTGAAGGAGACCATGTTATTGCAATTGCAACAATTAAGAATACTAACAACAAGCTATTTAACATAATCTGGGTAGGCATTTCCTGGGGGCTAGGCCATTCATTACCATTACTATTGCTTGGCTCAATTATTCTAATCCTAAAAGATCAATTATTGAACAATATAAACAATTTATCGAATTTTTTTGAAATTTTAGTGGGATTTATGCTCATATTTTTAGGACTTCAAATTATTATAAGAAATATTCGTCAAGGCAATTATATCCATACCCACAATAATAAAAAAAATGTCATACATACTTCTCATATAAAAAAAGAAAGAAAAAATAAAAATCATGAAGAAAGTCATTATTTTTTTAATATACTCCCTTTTATAAGGCCTAAGTCTTTTTTTATAGGCATATTACATGGATTAGCAGGCACTGGAGCATTAATGCTTGTTTTATTACCCAATCAATCAAGTTTTTTCCAAGGTATTACATTTCTTATATTTTTTTCCATAGGGAGTATATTTTCAATGAGCTTTATATCAATAATATTTTTCGCACCATTAAGGCAAATTGACTCAGCAAAAACCATGATTTTCATCACTAATATATTAGGTGCAGTAAGTGTATTTTTAGGTCTAATATTATTATCAGATATAATAATCGGCACTAATTTTACTTCTTTTTTATGGTATTAGTATAAAAAAAGAACCCTAAGTATAATTAACACCATATAAACATTTAATAATTATGAATTTCGTAATTACGCTATTATTTATTGAAGTATTTGTTAATAATATGTTAAATAACCATAATTTAATACGAATTTCGTACTTTTTTCACAAATTTGTATTATAATAAATATATATAAATTTATAAGTATGAAAGGAACCAAATTAATAAATGTCTAATGTTATAAAAAATTTCAAAAATTTTGTCTACACGTATATTGCTTCATTCGAAGAAATTGAACAAGGAAAATTGCTTGGTGATTATGTTTCACTTCACAACACTGATATTTCAGAAATATATTCCCCCTCGCCTTTACTACATAAACGGAGAGAATCTCATCCAAGAAATTAAAATTTGTTAGACTAATAGAAAATTTGTCCCGATTCAAAATTGTAATTGAACTATTTCTTTTACCTATTTTGTAGATTATTATTATTATTATGAATCAAAAAAACTTTTTGATAATAATGTCTGATGAGCACTCTGCTAAGTTCTCCTCAGCTTATGGGCATCCAATTATTAAAACTCCAAATATGGACAAATTATCTAGTATTGGAACAACTTTTACTAATAACTACTGTAATTCACCTCTATGTGTCCCTTCAAGAGCATCTTTTATGACTGGACAGTATGTTTCAAAAAATGAAATTTGGGATAACACAAAAGCAATACCATCAGATAAAATTACATGGCCTTATATATTACGTGACAATGGTTATGAAGTTGTACTTAGTGGTAAAATGCATCTTATAGGGCAAGATAACCTTCATGGCTTTGAAAAGAACCTTTCTTATGACCCACATATAGCAGAGCCACTAGACCATTATAGATGGGACGAAGGTATAAGTAATGCTTCGAAACCATGGAATCATATTGACGAAGCCGGACCGGGAAGCAGCCCTATGATAGATGCTGATAACGAAATAGAAAAAACAAGTATAAATTTTTTATCAGATAAAAATAGACATAAAAATCCATTTGCATTATGTGTAGGATTTATAGCACCCCATTTTCCATTTAAGGTCCCTAAAAAGTATTTCGAAAAATATTTCCCAGATAATATAAATATGCCAGAACATCTTTCTGATGATCATACAAAATTAGGAAGCCACTCAAAGAGATTAAGAAAAATGTTTGGACTTGACCATAATTGGGATGAGATTCAAATTAGAAAATCCATTGCTGCATATTATGGTTTGTGCACATTTCTAGATGAAAAAATTGGCAACCTTGTAAATGCTCTTGAGAAAAATAATCTTATTGATAATACAATTATCATTTATACATCCGATCATGGAGATATGCTGGGTGAACACGGGTTGTGGAGAAAAATGAGCTTTTATGATGAATCTGCTAAAGTTCCTTTACAAATTGTAATTCCAAATTTTATTCCAAAAATAATAGATAAACCTGTTTCAAACCTTGATATTTTCCCTACAATACTTGATGCTGCAAATATTGATTTAAGCAACTATGATTATGATGGGCAATCGTTACTTAATTGCTTGAAAAATGGTGATGATAACTCATTGGAAGATTTCGTTATTTCTTAATACTTTGCTCATGGTACTGTTAACCCACTGGGTATGGTACGTAAAGGTAAATGGAAGCTAATTTATGAACATGGAAAAAAAGTTGAATTAGAACTCTACAATCTAAAAGAAGATCCCAATGAATTTAATAATTTATCAAAAAATCCAGATTACAAACACATCATTAAAGATTTATCATCGAAACTACTTAATCTGTGGGGAGATCCTGATAAGTTAAGAAATAAAATTGTATACGATCAAAATAGTCGATCAATGATTAGAAAATTATCTGGAAAAGGTAAATACTTTTAAGTTATATTATTTTTTGCTTTATCTAATACATTAAAGCAATATTTTGCCACCACTTCTGGATCATAAATGTCTAGTAGTGATTGTTGCAAGCTTACTTCACTAAAAACAGGGAATTTTTCTAGTTGGTGATTTTTTATAAGCATAAAGAATTTTTCAACATTAATCTGTCCATCACCTGTAAGACAATAATGAATCTGATTATTAACCTTATACCCATCTTTTATATGAATTACAGATGAAATTTGGGCACACAAATCAAAACATTTAGACATATTATGTCCTTCAACTACAAAATGAGATATATCTAAGTCCAAAGATATATTTTCATGATTAACATTTCTAATCAACCATAATGCTTTTTCAGGCGACTCAAAATCCGTACCTGCATGCGGTTCAATAGCTAAAAATATTCCATTTTGATAGGCTAACTCACCAACCCTAAATAGTTCCTCACAAATAGCATTCTTTCCGGATTCCCAGTTTGGTGCAGAATTACCTAACGTTGAGGTTAATATAGGCTTTGAAGATGTGTTATTTAAAACGTTTGCCATATCAAATTTCATTTTTATATTATCTAGATTTTTATCTGATTTATCACATATATCTAAAAACCCGAAAGTATGATTACTTACAAGGCCTAAATCATTTAAGTTTTGTAATAATTTTTTTTGTTTATGCCTATTAAAGTTTAATGGAGATGATGGCCAATCATCGGCTACACAAATTTCTACATATTTGTATCCTGTATTAGCTATAATATTGATAGCAGTAAAAGGATCTAACTTTTTCATAGCATATGTTGAAAAACCTAAATCAAACATTCATAATCCTATTCTAGATTTGCCAAGAACATCTTTATTGACTATATTTTTTGGCATATTGCCACTAAGTACTCTCAATACTTCATTGGCTGTTTTTATTTCAAGATCAAGTGTTGACTCTAATGAGTAAAAAGCACTATGAGGAGTTATGATTACATTTTCCTGGCTGAACAAAGTAGAATCATTGGGAGGTGGAATAAATTCCAATACATCAAAACCAGCTCCAAATAGATGCCCATTTTTTAATGCTTCAGCTACGGCGTTTTCGTCTACCAATCCTCCACGTGAACAATTTATAAGAATCGAATCTTTTGGCATTTTTAGTATTTCTTTTTTTCCAATAATTTTATAAGTATTTTCATTTANGGGTAAATGAAGAGAAATAAAATTAGAATTTCTTAGTAAAAAATCTAATGATACAGAAATACCGTAATCTGTTTTAGTTTCTTTTTGTAAACTCCTGCTATATATAAGAACTTTAATACCGAGATCATAAGCTTTTTTTTCTAAAGCTTTTCCAATTCTTCCATATCCAATTATTCCAATAGTAGATTCAGATAGTCTATGACCAGGGAAATCAAGAGTTATTTTATCCCAATTACCTGACAAAATTTGCTTAGTATGAGGAAACATATTTTTATTTAGAGATAAAAGCATTCCCAGTGCGTGATCTGCCACTTCATCAGTACAATAATCAGGAACATTTGTGACTATCATTCCTAATTCTGTCGCTTTTTTTAAATCAACATTATCTACACCAATTCCATACCTTGATACTACTTTACAATTTTTTGCATTTTCAAGAACTTTCGAAGTCACTTTTCCAAAACAAAAAATTATAGCATCTACATCATCAACGTATCTTATCAAAGTAGATTCTGAATCATCAGGTGGAACAATTACTTCATAACCAGCTTCTTCTAGAATTTTTTTTTCCGGATCTATACTAGGCCAAACAAAATCAGTTATTAGAACTTTTTTTTTCATTTAATTTCCATTGGTTTGAACATACACCCTTCAACAAAAAAATCAAAAAAATCTGGTGAAGTTTCTAGTTCAATGTGTTCAATAGATAAAACTAGTTTTTCTATCTCATCTCTTTTATATGTAGATAATAACATCTTACAAGCTCCTAATAAAGATGCATTACCGATTTTTTTTATTTTTGATTTTTCAATATTTGCTAAGAATCCTATGTTTATAGCATTTTCTACATCAATATAGTTTGCAAAGCCCCCGGCCAAATAATATTGTGATATATTCTCAATATTTAGGCCTGATTTTTTTAAGATTATCGCCTGGCCACAATAATTTGCAGCCTTTGCTTGAGCTAATGATGAAATATCTGAGCTAGATAAAGATAATGAATTTTTTTGAGAAAAAACAAATTCCTTTTCATTATTTTCTAGCCTTCCCAACTCATTCATTTTATTAACATTTCTCAATTCTGATAGAAGATCAATTAGTCCTGAGCCACAAATTCCTATGGGGTCATTTCCTCCAATCACATCAAAAGATGTTGAAAAATTATCTTTAATTGAAATTTTTTCTATAGCTCCATCATATCCAGGCATTCCATATGCAATATCCCCACCTTCAAAAGCTGGTCCAGCTGGGCAGGATGCTGCATATAATTTACCAGGCATACCTAGAATTATTTCAGTATTAGTTCCTACATCTAATAGTAAAACCGGTTCTTTTTTTTCTGAAATATCTATAGATACTAAGTCGGCAGATATATCTGAGCCAATATGCGAGGCAATAATTGGGGCACCATATATAATGCCATTTGGGTTTATTCTAAGTCCTATTTTTTTAGCCTTTGCAATTAGTGATGAATTTTGTCTTTTTCCTGTAAGTAATTCATCTTCGACTATTGATTTGTATGGCTTTGTACCAATACTAGTAACATCATATCCAAAAAAAATTTCTCTCATTGTTGTATTTCCCACTACAACAACGTCATAAATTTCTCTCCTTTTTACAAGTTTTTTTTTAACCATTTCTCCAATTTCAAAATTAATTGCAGAAACTATAACAGATTGCAACTCTCCTCTATTTACACCTGTGTCGTAAGTAATACGATTCATAATATCGCTACCACCAAATCTCTGGGGATTTTCAAAAGAAGTAGTATAAAGTAATTCAAAACTTTCTAAATCAATTAGATTCATAACAACAGTAGTTGTACCAATATCTATAGCAATTCCATAAATTGAGCCTCTATAATTTTCTACAAAAGAATTTTTATTGTATTTAGAAAAAACTTTTCCATCTTTTTTATAAAATGCAGGTGAGATCTCAATATTTTCATCTATTGGTAAAGTAGTTGACAAGATTTTTGGTTGTCTTCTAAGTACCGAAAAATCAACAATATCTTTTTCATTTATTATTTGTGCTTGACATGCCAGTCTAAAATTTCCCCTAAGAAAATCTTCCGAAGGAGATTTTTCAGACAAGCTATCATTCCCTTTATTTATTTCTACAATACACTCGTGGCAATCACCATTTCTTGAACATGAGGTGGGCACTCTAACTGACAACTTATCTGCTATTTCAAATAAAGAGTTGCCGATTTTAGATTGAACAGGTTTATTATCTAAGAAAACTGGACTCAAATTATATTTCCCAAGCACTTCGATAATCTAATTTATCACTTCCTGTACAAACTGCTAATTCTTCATCATTTGTAAAATATTGATTTTTACAATCAAATTTAGCAGTACATCTACTTTTTGCGTTTTTGTATGGGCATCTAGATTTATTTATTTCATCAGCATTAAATGAAATATCTTGAAAAATTTGATAGATTTTATTTAATGAAGACTTTGCTTTTTCTACATCTAAATTTTGGTTTCTTGTTTTATTTTTTCGCATAAAAAGTTATCTATGATTTCAATTCAGCCAATAATTCCATTAAATCCTTAGCCTTATCAACGGCATCAACTGCATTTTCCCCATATGCGTCAGCACCCATTTCATCTGCAAAATCTTGAGTAACAGGAGCACCACCAACCATAATTCTCACTTCGTCTCTCAATCCCATGTCTTCAAAAGTATTTATTGTTGTGCCCATATTTGGCATGGTAGTAGTTAATAATGCTGACATACCTACTATATCAGCTTCATGTTCTTCAACAGCATCAATGAAATCTTCAGGGCCAGAATCTACTCCAATATCATGAACAGTAAAGCCTGCACCTCTAAGCATCATGATACAAAGATTTTTCCCTATATCATGAAGATCACCTTTCACAGTACCCATGATAACAGTACCAAGAGGCTCTACTCCAGAGGCAGATAATATTGGCTCTATATGTGTCATCCCTGCTTTCATTGCTCTGGCTGAAACAAGAACCTCAGGAACAAAAATAATATTATCACGAAATTTCACACCTACAATAGCCATACCATTTAAGAGCCCATCATCAAGTACATCATTTGCTGTGTATCCTTCCTTTAAAGCTTTTTGTGTAAGGGTATCCACTGCAGAATTATTACCAGTTATTAATTCATAGGCAATCTCTTGCATAATAGGATCAAGATTTTCTATTGCTTCACCTATATGCTTTTGCTCGCTAGGCTTTGTTACATACTCAAATTCTTTTATTAAACCTTCATGATTTAATGGCATCAAAATTTCCTCTCTCAGCAACCCAGTCAGTAATAGCTTCTGGAATCGCCAATAAATTTTCCATTTTTGTTTTTAGGGGGATTGCACATTCTGGTGCAATTAATTGAACTCCGGCATTTAGAGCTCTAAATACTTCATCTTTTACAGCCTCAGGGCCCTTTGAATATAAGGTAGTAGGATTATTAATATTTCCAGCTAGTTTAATTTTTCCATCAACAGTTCTTATTGCCTCTTCAGGGTCGTTTCTCGAATCAAAATGAAACGCAGCCATTCCAGTTTCAGCAATATAAGGCATTCTATCAATGGTATTGCCACATATATGAAGAATTATTGGGACATTTAGTTCTTCTACTAATTCTTGATGAAGCTCCAATAAAAATCGTTTATAATATTCTCCACTAACTAAATCACCAGTAGCATGATCAGGTAAAGTCAGTATATCTGCACCGGAATCAATTTGTGCCTGTCCAAATAAGATTGTTATCTCNTTCAATTTTTCTAAACATTTAATTGTTTCAGCTGGATCATCTACTGTTCCCAATAGAAATGGTTCAACCCCAAACACATGATATGCTAATGTCCAAGGTCCCATAGTTTTACCAACTATAGCAACTTCATCAGGATACTGTTTCTTAAGTATTTGTATAGAGTCAATTATAGTTTTTGTATCTTGATGTGATAAAAAATCCTTTGGTATTTTTACATCATTAGAATTTTTCCAAATAGGATTAGTCATCCTTACAGTGGGCCAATTATCTTTTTGCTCCCACTGCATGTCACATCCTAATGCAGATGATTCTTGAATAATACTAAAATATGGAGCTATAGTATCAAAGCCTAACTGTGTAAATGCAGTTGATGCTAAGGATGCATTTAAATTAGCATCTCTGTTTGCCTCAGGAAAGTAAGCGTTATTTAAGTCCATGAACTCAACAGTTGCTACACTTGTTGGTGTACAAACTGGAGGGCGGTCATGTGGCTCTCCGTTCAATGCCGCAAATACTCTTTCTTTTGAATTCATAATTCCCTGCTTTATTTCTAAGTTTGTGAAAAACCTAATGTTTGAGTAGTCATTTGACCTTGCATTTCAGTTTGAGAAAGCATATTTTCAGTAGCACTAACATTTCTGGCAACTGGCAATATCAATCTAGCAAATTTATCGTATCTTTTACCATCTGGGAACATAAATTCTTCTTTCGAAACCTTTACGCAACTAGCATATTTTATGAAACCTCCAACTACAGCCCTCAGTCTCATATGGGCTTTTTCATGATCACCTTGAGCGGAAACTTTATATACAACGTTAGAACCTTCCTCATATGAATCTAAGAAAAATGTCAGTTTAGTTTTAGTATCAGGAGCTGAAATTGGACCATCTATTTTAAAATCTTTAGGATTTTTTTGAACAGCATTAGCAAACATGAATCTAAGAGCTCTTTCAAGATAAAGATCAGTTCTCAAAGCTAATTTGTTATGGGTACCATTTAGAATATCTACATCTCCAAGTAAAGCGCAATTATCTCTTATTTGTTCAATTCTTTTATCAAGTTCAGGTAAATTACTAAATGACCAAATAGTCAAATGTCGGTTTTTTTTGAATATGCCAACGGAAATATCATTAAAAAAAGGATCCATTGAAACTAGTTCAATGCAGCTACCTAATTCTTTGGTTTTTTTTCTTGCATCCATTACTTTATAAATTTATTTGTAACAATTATAAATGAAAAATCATTATTTTATCTACATAATTTTTCTGTTGATCTCCACTAAATCATATATTCACATAACATCGTTAATAAATCTTGTGAAATTTTCGCCTAGGAGTTTCTCAATTTCTATAGACTTAAAACCAGCCTTCTCCAAAGGGTCAATAATATTATTTATCTTACTAGAGTCTTCTAAATCTTTAGTCCAAGTTATATTTTGTTGGTTTGTATTTATGAGATAATTTTTGTCTCTAGATTCATCTCCTAAAATCCAATCTGGCCCTAAAGCCAATATATCAATCCCAGCTAAATTTCTAATATATTCTACATGTTTTATTATGTCAGGAATATTTGACTGTTTATCATTTACACCCAAAACTAGCCTTGAACAAAAATGCAAAGCCAATAAACCATTATTATCTGCTAGATCTTTGATCTGACTATCGTATAAATTTTGAGGTTTATTTGACAGAACTCGTGAGCCTGAGTGAGAATTAATTATTGGTTTTTTAGTAATTTTTAATACATTCTTAATAGATATAGGAGAAGAATGAGAAACATCAATAATCATTCCTTTTGAATTCATTTCAAAGATTAATTTTTCCCCTATTTTACTCAAACCAGTATCTGAGTATTTCCCTTCTTCTTCTTGACTCGCAGATAAAAAATTTTTCATTGCCCAATTTAATTGAATATGCCTCAATCCTCTTTTATACAAAATTTCTAAATTCTCTAAATTTTCACCAACTATTTTCCCTCCTTCATTACCTAAAATCAAAGAAAATTTATTATTTTTTTTCGCATTATTGAAATCGGATTTTCCTCTAATTAGTACTATAGAATCTTTTTTTTCTTTCAATAATAATTCTAATTTTGATAAAGACTTTAAATATCTTTCATAAAAACCATGACTTGAATTATAAGTTTTCTTATAAATCTCTTTTGAAGGAGCATCAATCCACCCATCAAGTTCTAAATGAAGTATTTTTCCTGAAACACCTGATTTGATATCACGCAATATATCATCTTTATTTCTCATATGGTCATGAGCCAGAAAAATATTAAAATTAGATTTTTTACTATTTAATTTCATTCAATTCTAATAAACTAATTAATCCAGAATGCCAATCATATCCATGAGGTTTCCTTTCAATATCTATAGCTGGACTTGTCCAATAATAAAGAACCAATGATTTTTCAGGAGCCTTATATTCCTCAATCAAATTACCAAAAAAGTCTGTGATTTTACCTAATATCTGACCTTTTTCAACAATTTGACCCTCTCTAATATCTGGATGCCAAAAACCACTATGTTTTGCATTAATTTGATATCTTCTACCTTTAATAATTTTTTGCTTTGGCTTTTCAGCTTTACCAGCTAAGCAACCAACACTTTTTAGTGCAGATATAATACCATCATAATGCCTTGATACATCAGAAGAAGTAGGAATACCATTTTTTCCTATTTCTACCCAAATATTTACTATTCCTTCGTCAGCCAATGATATGCATAAAGGCGGAATAGAGGCTAGGTCTTCTCTGTACTCTACAAAGTCTACTCTGTAACCTCTTGCAAGAAGCTTTGCCTTATCCTTCATATCATTTGAACCTAGCAATGGAACTGGAACCCAAGGGTGTAAAGATTGAACCAGCTCACCAGAATGCATATCTATAAGGTAATCAGATTTCTTAACAATTTGAAAAATAGTATCAATTAGAAGTTCAGAATATGTTCCTAGAGGATTCCCTGGTTGAATAAAATGAACTTCTTTTTGGTCAATAGGTGAAATTTGCATAGATCTTTGATAAAAAGCTTCTACTGAAATTACGGGTATAATAATTAGCTTCCCATGTAAATTTGAAGGAGATATATTTGAAATTATTTTCTGTGCTGCAATCATTCCTGAGTATTCACCAGCATGCATTCCACTCATTATTGAAAAAGTAGGACCATCTAAGTGACCATTAATAATAGTTACTGGAATTTTCACAGTGTTATTATTTTTACTTCTAATAAAAGAGTAGTTTTGTTTAGTATTCTTATTCGGCCAATTTATATCTTCATAAGAATTAATATTAGCCTCTATAACATTTTTCATAAATTTAATTACTAAATTACAGCTTTCCTTAGAGCTCGAATATGATCATCGGTTGTCCCACAGCAACCACCTAGTATATTTACAGGTATCTCGGATAATTTTTTATAATTTTCAGCCATAAATTCTGGTGATTCTGGATAAATAACTTTTCCTTTTACAATGCTCGGAATACCAGCATTCGACTGAACTACTAAATATGCATCTGTTGCTTGACGCATCATAGTTGCAATTTCAATCATTTTCTCTATACCATTGCCACAATTAGTACCTACAATATCTGCCCCAACGTCTACTAATCCTTTAGCTGCTGATTCTGGTGTTACTCCCATCATGGTGAAATAACCTCTTGGACCTTTATCAAAAACCATAGTTGACATAACAGTCAATTTAGTATGGTCTTTAGCTGCCCTAATAGCCAATGTAGCTTCTTCTAATCCGAGTTGAGTTTCAACCATTACAGCATCAGCGCCACCATCTTCAAAAGCTTTACACATAACGGTAAACACATCATACATTTCTGATTCAGAAATAGCACCAAGAGGCTCAAGAAATTCACCTGTTGGACCTATTGAGCCACAAACATATTTTCCTACAGGAGTGACAGATTTCGCTAATTCAGCTGCTAATTTATTAACTTCATAAAATTTGTCCTCAATACCATATTTCTTCAGCATATATTTATTACCACCAAATGAATTAGTCAGTACAATATCCGATCCAGAATCGAAATAATGTTTAGCCATCATTTTTATTGTCTCTGGACTTTCTATATTCATTTTTTCTGGCGAGTCACCTGCGACCAATCCATTTTTTTGCAAATAAGTACCTGTTGCACCATCAAAAATTAATACTTCTTTATTCTTTAACCTATCTAGTATTTTCATATAAAATCATCCTGAATTTATTTTATTAACCAATGATCAATAGCTCCATGAGATTCATCACGAGTTTTATCATCGATAGTTTTTACAATTTTTTTTACAAAGTCATTGGGCATAGAATTATATTTTTGTTCAAAAATTTTCAATGCAGAATCAAGATTTTCATCTAAAGATATATATTCCCCATACCCCCAATAATCTAAATAATCATCTGTTCCTGCACTGCCATCATACATAGCAATAGAATCTACTGCCTGTTGAAATCGGTCCTCAAGTTGCCTTGATATAGTTTGACTACCATCATTTGCTTGTATTTGGACTGGAATTTCTTTCCAATACATAATTCTTACGGATACACTCATTTTTTATAAATAATATTTAAAACTTAGATTTATCATTATAATACTAAATTCTTTCATTTTTCGATAAAACTTAAGTATAATTAAACCTTGAAATACAAATAATAAGCCTAATGAATAGTAAAAGTATTAAATTCGCAGCATTATATAAATTTTTCAATCTCGACAAATTGAATTTACGTAGAGATAAGATATTACAATATTGCAACGAAAAAAAAATTTTAGGTACAATTCTTCTTGCTAATGAAGGTATTAACGGTACTATTGCTGGAGAAAACTCTGATGTTGATAAAGCCATTATTTTTTTAAAAAAAATCCTTGAAACTGACTCCCTTGAAGTTAAGTATTCATTTTCCTCTTCTGTTGGCTTTTATCGGATGAAAGTTAAGATTAAAAATGAAATAGTTACCATGGGAGAAAAACAAATTTCCCCACCTAACTTAACAGGAACCTATGTGGAAGCGGAGGAATGGAACAATTTTATTTCACAAGAAGATGTATTACTCATAGATGCGAGAAATATGTATGAAACTTCAATAGGAAAATTCAAAAACTCAATTGACCCTTCTACATCATCCTTTAGAGAATTTCCTGAATGGGTTCATAAAAATTTAAAAAAAATCAAAAATTCCCCTAAAATTGCAATGTACTGTACAGGAGGTATTAGATGTGAAAAAGCATCATCGTACTTATTAGGATTAGGAATCAGTGAGGTTTTTCAACTTAAAGGTGGAATACTTAAGTATTTAGAATCAATACCAAAAAAAGAAAGTATGTGGAACGGGGAGTGTTTTGTTTTCGATCAAAGAGTTTCAATTCAACATGGTCTTTTGGAAGGAAATTATACTCAGTGCTATGCTTGTAAAAACCCAATTTCATTTGAAGATACAAAATCAAAGCATTACAAAAAAGGAGTAAGTTGTCATATTTGCCATGATAAAAAAAATATTTTTGATAAGTCCAGATATGAGGAAAGACAAAATCAAATAGAAATAAACTCAAGAAGAGGCAAAAATCATATAGGTCAAAACACAGAAAGTTATAAAAAAACAATTCGACTCCAAAAAAAACACTTAAAAAACACATAGTCACATAGTTATGCAAAATGACACTCAAATAAAAAAAATCACAGTAATTGATGATTTCCCGACAATTCTTTCAGATTCATATGAATTTAATGAATTAAGAAAATTCAAAAATTATAACCTTGTAATAAATAGAACTAGACCGAAATCATCGAATGAAATATTAGAAATTTGTGCTGATTCAGATACCTTAGTTGTATCACATACTTCAACAATCATTGATAATCCACTTTTAGAATCAGTTTCTCAAGATCTTAAACATATAGCCATATGGGGAACAGCGATGGACCATGTTAATATTGCTTCAGCAAAAAGATTAGGTATATCTGTAAGCAATACTAAAAATTCTTCTACTATTTCTGTTGCCGAACACGCACTTGCTATGTTGCTTACTACTGCTAAAAAAATACCACAAATGGATA
>PAOV01000007.1 GCA_002708145.1 Chloroflexota bacterium | reverse complement strand
GGAGTGACTTGAACACTCGACCTCACGCTTATGAAGCGTGCGCTCTAACCAGCTGAGCTACATCGCCACGATAAAATTGAAAATTTCACTTAAATAATGTTACTACAGTAAATTTAATGGTCAATAAAGTAAAATCGCTACTTTGCCTGATACTCTCCACTTTTTCCACCATTTTTATATATCAATCTAGTTCGCAATATCTCCATTGATCTATCCTTAGATTTGCACATATCATAAATAGTTATTGCTGCTATGCTAGCAGCAGTTATTGCTTCAATTTCAACACCAGTTTTACCTGAAACTTTAACTGTAGCAGTTATTATGACACCTGTTTTTGATCCATTTTCTTCAAAAAATATATCTACTTGATTGAGATTTAAAGGATGACACATTGGTATCAATTCAGAGCACTTCTTTGCTGCCATAATTCCAGCAATTCTAGAAACTCCGAGTACATCTCCTTTTTGAAAACCTCCGTTTTGGATAAGGTCTAATGTATCTTTTTCCATAATGACTTCAGAACTGGCTATTGCAACTCTACTAGTTATGTTTTTATTGCTCACATCTACCATATGAGCTGATCCTTTTGAATCAATATGAGTAAACCCATCTTTATTTTCATTATTTTTATTCAATGAAGCCCTCATCAATACTTAAATCATTACTTTTTGCAGCTTGGTTGGCAAGAGAATCACATTTTTCATTTTCTTCATGGCCTGAATGCCCCTTAACCCATATAAATTTTACCTCATGTTTATCAACAACATCCAGTAGTCTACTCCACATATCAGGATTTAACGCTTTATCTTTTTTATTCCTCATCCAACCATTTTCTCTCCATTTTTTTGCCCAACCTTTCTCTATACCATTTATTACGTATTGAGAGTCGGTAGATAAAAACACTTTTTGACTTCCTTTTAAGGTTTCTAATGCAATAATTGCTCCAAGCAATTCCATGCGATTATTAGTTGTTCTCACAAATCCTTTACTTATTTCTTTTATATTATCTGTAAACTTTAATACAACCCCATACCCACCTGGGCCAGGATTGCCAATTGAGCTTCCATCTGAATAAGCATAAACAATATTTTTAACTGAAGTATTCAAATCTTATCCACCAATATAATACATCTCAACTTTTTCTTTTTGAGATATTCCCTTTGATCTAAGTTCAGAGTATCTGTCATCTCTTTGGCTCCATACTTTTGCAATCTCATCTGATATTTCGCTATCACTGGCACCAGACCTTAAAAAAGTTCTTATATCCTTGCCCCCAGATGCAAACAAGCAAGTAACTAATTTACCATCTGTAGAAAGTCTAGCTCTAGTACAGGCTCCACAAAAAGGGTTTGTGACAGATGAAATAATACCTATCTCATTGTCATAATCATCAATTTTGTATCTGCTTGCAACCTCTCCTTTATAGTTTGGATTAATAGGTTTCGCGTCATATTTTGACCTTACTATATCTAAAATTTCTTGTGATGTAACTACTTCTTTCATCTGCCATTTATTTTTCGTACCTACATCCATAAACTCGATGAATCTAACAATAATATTTTTCTTTATAAAGTAGTCCAAAGTGTCAAGTAAAGTATGATCATTTACACCTTTACGTACTACTACATTTACCTTTATGTTTTCAAAACCTTCTTCAATTGCTGAATTTATACCATCAAGTGTTTTTTGTGGACCATGCTTAACTCCAGACATCTCATTAAATACCTTTTCATCCAAAGAATCTAATGAAACAGTCAATCTATTCAATCCAGAATCTCTTAGACTTTTTGCATATTTTGATAACAAAAAACCATTTGTAGTCATAGTTAGATCAGCTATGCCGTCTATTTTAGATAATGCCTTTACTAAGGATTCTATATTCTTTCTTACTAGTGGCTCCCCACCAGTAATTCTTATCTTATTGACACCTAATTGAGCAAAAATTTTCGCCAATCTTTCAATCTCTTCAAAAGATAAAAGCTCAGGTTTTGGAAGAAATTTATAACTTTCACCAAAAATTTCAGCAGGCATACAATAATTACACCTAAAATTACAACGATCTGTCACAGAAATTCTCAGATCTTTTATGGGCCTTTGATATTTATCTACAGGAAAATTACTAATCATTATTATTATTATAAAGTTTTTGTACTTCAATTCTCATTTTTTTTAACGCCTTACCTCTATGACTTATAGAATCTTTCTCCAAACTTGATATCTGCGCCGTTGTTTTTCCTAATGACGGAACATAGAAAATAGGGTCGTATCCAAATCCATTAGATCCAACAGGTTTATCAGCAATTACTCCATCACAAGTACCTGCTATTGAAATTAATTTGTTATGTGCTTTTTTATCATTAGGAACAAAAAGGGTCAGTACAGCTATAAATCTTGCATTCCTTTCAGATCTAGGAATTTCTCTCATATTTTTTAATAATAATTGAACTCTATCCTCATCTGATAATCCATCACCTCCGTATCTTGCTGATCTAACTCCTGGATCTCCATTAAGTGAGTCTACACTAAGACCAGAGTCATCAGCTAACGTTACTAATCCTGATAAATTTCCATAAACTTTAGCCTTGATCTCGGAATTTTCTTGAAATGTTTTGCCACACTCTACAGCTTCAAATGTGATACCTAAATCTCTCAAAGATAATAATTCAATATTATGTAATTCCAACATTCTTCTGAACTCTTCGACTTTGCCTGAATTATGTGATGCGATTAATAATTTATTATCCATAGTTACCTAGTTTAAAAAAATACTTTACGAAAATCCTGTAAAATGTTTTTTTTTTGCGTTGATATAGGTTTATTNGGGTGTTAAAATTCATGTATATATTATTCTAAGTATTTAAAATTTTAAATCATAGTAAATATATTAATAGATTATAGATTAGAAATTGTTACAGGATTAATAATCCACTTATGAAAAAAAAAATTATCNGCAATAAATCAAAACTTCTAACATTATTTGTTATTTTTTCTGTTTTTTCTATTTTTGGGTGTACTCCAGATAATAATCAGTCAACATTTGGAACTGCTGGTCCTATTGCTAGTAGCCAAGCTGATTTGTTTATAACCATTTTTGCTATCGCGGTAATTGTTTTTATAGCCGTTGAAGCTGCCCTTATATATATTGCTATAAAATTTAGAAGAAAAGATGGAGATGAACTACCATATCAAACTCACGGTAACAAAAAGTTAGAAATCACGTGGACTATAATTCCAGCTGTGATATTAATTTTCGTTGCTATACCAACTTTGATAGGAATTTGGTCTCAACAAAACGGAGTTCCTGATGACCAGGGTCAAGTTTTAGAAATTGAAGCTATTGGACATCAATGGTGGTTTGAATTTAGATACTCAGATTATGAAGTTATAACATCAAATGAGTTGCATATCCCTAAAGGTAGGCCAGTGTCATTTAAATTATCATCACAAGATGTTATTCATAGTTTTTGGGTACCAAAAATAGCAGGTAAAGTTGATATGGTACCACTAAATGATAACTACATATGGATGATAGCTGATGAAGTTGGTGAATTTTATGGTCAATGTGCCGAGTTTTGTGGAACATCTCACGCCCATATGAGATTTAGAGTATTTGTTCATGAGGAAGAAGATTTTCTTACATGGATAGATCAAATGCATACTCCAGCAGACCCTCCATTACCCAATACTCCTGAATCAAGAGGGCAAATGCTTTTTGCTGCAAATTGCTCAATGTGCCACACTTATAATTCAACAACTCCTGGTAGTTATATTATGGAAATAAATACTCAAGATGCACGCTGGAATAGCTGGGTATCAGATACTGAAAATTCCTCCTTGGTTTCTGCTCCAAATCTTACTCATTTTGGAACACATTCTACCATTGCATCTGGTATAAAAGAACTGAATCATGAAACGCTTGTTGAATGGATAGCTGATCCTTCAAATATAAAGCAAGGAACAAGAATGCAAAAGCAAGCTATGGTTTATAACACTAGAGATGGAAAAGCTAATCTCACCTCATCGGAAATATCGGACATTGCAACTTATTTACTTTCACTAAAACCTGGTATTGGTGCTGAAATGATTATAGATGAGATTCCCGTTGATGGTGTAATTGATGCCGAGGCAGTTTTTGCAACAAACTGTGCTGCATGTCACTCGCTTGGAGATGACGTTATAATTGGACCAGGAATGGGCGGACTCAAAGATAGAGCTGGAGATAGAGTAAGTGGGCAATCTGCATATGAGTATGTTTACGAATCAATTGTTGAACCTCAAGCATACATTGTTGAAGGTTATCCACCGGTAATGCCTGCTTGGGCAAGCCTTGGTGACGAAACAGTTAATGCTCTAGTAGAATATTTATTAGCTTTGGAATAATATGAATTATAGAATAAAAAATATAAATGGAGTAAAATTTGACAACTAAACCTGCAAACAAATCTTTAGTTTTTCCAAGATTTTTCCCTAGACCAAATTCTAAAACTGGTATATGGAGTTGGATAGGAACAGTTGATCATAAAAAAATTGGAACTTTATATGGTATAACCTCTTTTTTTTGGTTCATAGTTGCTGGTTTAGAGGCAATGCTAATCAGAGTTCAATTGTCACAAGCAGAAAATGATTTTCTTTCTCCAGATATGTATAATTCATTATTTACTATGCATGGTACAACTATGATTTTTTTAGTTGTAATGCCATTATCTGCTGCATTTTTCAACTGGTTGATTCCTTTGCAAATTGGTGCGCGAGACGTAGCCTTTCCAAGATTAAATGCACTTAGTTATTGGATTTTCCTATTCGGGTCAATAATAATTAATTTTAGTTGGATAACAGGAGAAGCACCCAATGGTGGGTGGTTTGGATACGCGCCTAACTCCGGTGTAACATTTAATCCTGGTAAAGGTATGACTTATTGGGTTGTTGGATTAAACGTATTGGGAATCTCTTCTATTGCAGCTGGTTTGAATTTTGTCACTACAATAATAAATATGCGTGCTCCTGGTATGAGTATGTTTAAAATGCCTATATTCACCTGGATGACACTTGTAACATCCATATTGATTGTTCTTGCATTGCCAATTTTAGCAGTAGCTGGAATTCAACTCCAAACCGACCGTATTTATGGAACACACTTCTTCAATTCTATAGGCGGTGGTGACCCTGTAATGTGGCAGCATATTTTCTGGTTGTTTGGACACCCTGAAGTATATATTTTAATTTTACCCGCTATGGGGATAGTTTCTGAGGTACTGCCAACTTTTGCCCGAAAACCTATATTTGGTTATTCCTTTGTTGTATTTGCTGGAGCTGTAATAGGTTTTATGGGTTGGTTTGTTTGGAGCCATCATATGTTTACTGTTGGATTAGGACCTGCAGCAAACTCTGCTTTTGCAATTTCCACTATGTTGATTGCTGTACCCACTGGGATAAAAATATTTAACTGGCTGGGCACTTTATGGGGTGGAAGTATAAGGTTTAATACAGCAATGTTATTTTCATTAGGTTTTATAGCAATGTTCACTATAGGAGGTCTTAGCGGTGTAATGCACGCTTCTCCACCGACAGATGCTCAGCAACAAGATACCTACTTTGTTGTTGCTCACTTCCATTATGTACTTTTCGGTGGAGCTTTACTTGGTATTTTTAGTGGAATATATTTTTGGTGGCCAAAATTTACTGGATATTTCCTNAATGAAAAAATTGGAAAGTTAAATTTCATATTTATGCTAGTAGGCTTTAATATACAATTTGGGCCAATGCACTGGTTGGGTATGGATGGTATGCCAAGAAGGATATACACATATGCTGAAAATATGGGTTGGGAGGGTTCAAACTTAGCAGCAACAATAGGTGGCTTTATACTGGGTATTGGAGTCCTACTTTTTATTTTTAACGTAATTTACTCTATGATTCATAAAGAACCTGCAGGCGCAGACCCATGGGATGGAAGAACGTTAGAATGGGCTACTTCCTCTCCTCCACCTGAACATGATTTCGATGTAATACCTCAAGTCAAATATAGAGATGACTTTTGGTTCAAAAAATACCCAGAAACTATTTCTCAATATTATGAACATGGAGAAATACAAGATATTACAGAAAATGATGTTTCAGAAAAATCACATGATGAAAATGAAATACATTTACCCGACCAATCATATTATCCATTTATACTTGGATTAGGTGTTGCAATATTAGGTGCTGGATTTTTATCTAATATATACATAATAGCAATTAGTGTGCCTATTATGATTTGGGGTTTGTTAGGTTGGTCAATGGAGCCCGTTAATGACCCCCATGATAGTCACTAAGAAATTAATAAGGAAAATATATTTTGAATGAAACAGCGACAGTAAATAATCATCAAGATGAAATAGAAAATACATCTACTGGATTAAGTAATAAAAAATTAATGATGTGGCTATTTCTAGCTTCAGATGTTATGTTTTTTGGTGCATTTATATCTACTTACTTGATTTATAGAGGAAAAAGCTTGAATGGACCATATCCATCAGAAATACTTGATATTCCAATAACTACTGTTTCTACATTTGTTCTCCTTATGAGTTCATTGGCCATGGTATTAGCTTTACATTACCTAAAAGAAAATCAAAAAAATAAAGCAACTTTATGGATATTAGGTGTTGTAATATTAGGTGCTATTTTTATGGGTTTCCAGGTATATGAATTTACTCATTTTGCCCACTTAGGCCTAACCCCTAGAACTAATATTTTTGGTACCACATTTTTTATACTAACCGGTTTACATGGTGGACACGTAACAATTGGTATCATATGGATGATATTTCTTGCCTACGGTTCCCACAAAGGAACGCTCAGATCAGATAACGCCATAGATTTGGAAATTGCTGGACTTTATTGGCACTTTGTTGATATAGTATGGATAATTATTTTCACAGTAATTTATTTGATTTCAGCTAATGATACGCCTCCCCCTGGTGCTGAACTATTGATACACTAATTACTGAAGATTTATTATGAAAAAATTATTAAAAAAATTATTCTATCACGATGGTAATGGTTGGTGGAACCTACCAAAAAACATGAGCTTGAAACCTAACCCTCCATATGAGGGACCTATCGGAGGACCTTGGCTTTTAAGATTGATTAATTTCATTACATATGGCGGTAAGTCACATGCTGGTCCAAGATTTTATATTATTGTTGGAGTTTTTCTTGCTATTATTACTGCACTAGAAGTTTGGGCATTTGAACTTGAATCACAATTAGCTATTCTTTATATTCCTATTTTGCTAATTTTAGCCTTAATAAAGTTTATTGCAGTTGTAGCTTTTTATATGCATCTAAGATTTGATAATAGATTTTTCTCTTATGTTTTTGCCAGTGGCATGGTAGTAGGAACCGTTGTATTTTCTCTTTTATTATTTATATCTGAATCCGCATATATGATAAGATAAAAAATGGAATTATCTAACAATCTTAATCTGATAGATAATTACTATGATTTCTTTTCCTCATGGAATTTTTCAACTCCCCAGGCATTTTTTTTCCTTATTTTTTTTATTAGTTATATAATAGGTTCAATTAGGTTAACATTAATTTCTAATTATAAAATCAATCGTTTATTTATTTTTACTTTTTCTGGATTGATACTTCTAGCTTTTGCATTACTTGGTCCACTTGATAGCTTTTCTGACGACCTATTTACCATGCACATGGCACAGCATATAATTCTTGCCATGTTTGCCGCTCCATTAATNTTACTCGGAAGACCAATGCCTATTTATCTATGGGCCTTACCAAGATTTTTACGAATCGGAGCAGGCACTTTCTTTACAAGAAATAGTAAAACAATTCTAATAATAAGAAAACTTACAAATCCTAAATTTAGCATTGTGGCTTTTATACTAACTTTATATTTTTGGCATATACCATTTGCTTATAATCTATCACTAGAAAATGCTTGGGTGCATCTCATAATGCATTTCACAATGTTTTTTACGTCCATTATTTTTTGGTGGCCTATAATTGGACCGCCACCAACTAATAGTATTTTAAGTTACCCAAAAAGAATTACTTATCTGTTATGCGCTGTAACTCCTACAGCTTTACTTGCAGCTATAATAACTTTATCTAACAGTGTCATATATGAATTTTATGTAAATTCACCACCACATTTTGGCTGGACCACTTTGGAAGATCAAAAAATTGCTGGTTTACTTATGTGGATACCAGGAAATTTAGTCTATTTAATCACATTAGTAAGTTTATTTTTCAAGTGGTTTGAAAGCGAAGAAAAAAAGATGTATAAAAATTAATTCTTGTTCTTTTTNGNTTTTCTNTTCTTNTTNATATACTCACTTATTAAGTATTCATTATCATTTTCTAATATCAAAGATAATATTTCATCGGAAAGATTTTTTAGGTAAATCACGCTTGTCCAGGCTTCAGTAAGACCCGAATAAATTTCATCTATTGTCATTGGTTTATTCGCGTTTGAAGCAAGTAATTTGAACACCGCTTCAGTTATAGGAGTACCAGATAAAAGAAAGTCGGATTTCTCTGAACAAACTGTATCCATTATTTTCATATATTCTGCAGGAGGACCAAATCCATTTGGAAAACCAGCACTAGATGCGGCTTTTTTCCCCTCTTTTGATAGCCTTGAATAGATGGTAAACCCAAGAGACCTACCAGAAGCTTCGTAAGCTTTTTGATTGATATGGTATCTTGGACTATCTGAGGATTTGTTTGAACTACTTTTTTTATTATTTAAGTTTTCTATTTGATTTAACATGCTCATAATATTATTGTAACGGAAATTAAGTTATTATGTCATCAATATCATCTAAGAATATGGCATTTACCTCTTCTCCAATATTAATTTTTTCTCTATCCTCAGGACAAATAGCTAAAGCGTTAGCCTTTGACATAGACATCAACACACCTGAGCTTTGATTACCTGTAAGTTTAGCATAACGTTTACCACTAGAGTTTTTATAAACCTGGACTCTGGCATATACCCTTCTACTGTCATAATTATTTATTTCATCATCCATTATTACTTTAAATGAACTCTTCAAGATATCTTTCTTACCCATCATTAATTTTATAGCTGGTATACCAAATTGTTCAAATGCGATCATGGCACTGACAGGATTTCCAGGAAGTCCCAAGTGAGGGATTTGTTTGCCCTTTATGTCCAATACTCCAAATGCTAAAGGTTTTGCTGGTCTCATTCTTACAGACCATAATTTGATTTTACCTCTTTTAAATAATACATCCTTCACAACATCATAATCTCCTTTTGATACACCTGCACTTGTAACTATAAGGTCNGAATCATATGCCTTATTTAAAAGAGAGTTTAATGATTTTTCAGTGTCTTTAGCTGTACCTATAATTTTAGGTNTCCCACCATTAGCTTTGATCATAGCAGCTATTGAATAAGCATTTGAATTATATATTTTTCCAGGTTTAATTTTCTCACCAGGTTCTAATATTTCATCTCCAGTTGAAATAATACCTATCTTTGGCTTTTTTATTACTTTAATATTAGATTTTCCTAAAGATGCTATTACACCTATATGAGCATCTTTTAAATAATCACCTGAAAATAAAATACTTTGGCCTGATATTATATCTTCTCCAGAAAATCTAATATTTTCACTTTTTTTCATCTCAGAATAGCAACTAATAAACTCTAAATCATTATTAGTGTTTTCATCTGTTTCTTCAAAAGGAATTACTGAATCTGCACCTTTTGGAACTGGAGCTCCTGTCATAATTCTCATTGCTTCTCCAGATTTTATTTTTTTTGAAGAAACATAACCTGCTGCAACAGAACCAATCACCTTTAATCTAATTGGATGATTTTTTGATGCACCTTTTGTATTATTAGAGATAAGAGCATAACCATCCATTGCGGAATTATCCAATGGTGGTATAGAAAAATTTGCCGTGACATCTTCAGCTAAAATTTGCCCCAAAGATTCTAAAATGTTTTTTTCCTCATATGGTAAAACTGAAAAATTTTCTAGTATTTTTTCTCTGGCTTCCTCTACACTAAGCATTTCTTCGTGGTAGTGATTATTCTTCATATAATTATTCTCTGATATCTATATCAAATTTGTTTTTTAATTCACTAATAATTCTTTGCTCAGATTTATTAATTTCTTGTGAGGTAATTGTTTTGTCTAGAGATTGATATGTCAGTCTCAATCCAATGGCCTTTTTGTTTTTTGGAACACCCTTACCATCAAAAACATCAAAAATATTTATACTCTTAATCAGTTTATTATTTGCAATTTGATCTATTAGATCTCCAACAAAAATTCCAGAATTTACGACCAATGACAAATCTCTGTAGGATGATGGTAACCTATTAAATTCCTTGAATTTTTTTTCTAATAAATTACTTTTATCTTCAATGAGCTTGAAAATTTTTTCGACTGATAATTCAAATATAAATATTTTTCCAATTTCAGAATTAAATTTTTCTAAAACATTCTTGTTGACCTGTCCAAGCATTCCAATATTTTGATCAAATATACTAATTGAAGAGCATACACCTTTAGTAAATAATGGATTTTCTAAAATCTCAAATTTAGGCTTGACATTAATTTCATCAAATAATGACTCAATAACTCCTTTTACATCAAAAAAATCAATATCTTTATTTTCTGAATCCCAATTTATTTCATTTCTAGGACCAGCAAAACCTCCTACAATGTAATAGGGTTCTTCTGGCTTTCTGCCACCATTATCATGAAAAACTTTTCCTAATTCAAAAATCTTAATTGGGTTTTTCCAAACTTTTGAATTTTTTGCAATATTTTCTAAAACTCCCTCTATTAATGTACGACGCATAATTGGAGACTCTAAATTTACAGGATTTTTCAACTTAATGTACTTAGGTTCTTTTTGGCTAATTAGAACCCTCTTTTCTCCATCTATAGATGTAGTAGGATAGTTGATTACCTCATACATTCCTAAGCCTACAAGAACATCTGAAATTTTTTCACGTAAGCGAATAAATTTCTGAGGGATTGAAGATGGTGGAGTTCCACTTAATATTGTTGTTGGGATATCATCATATCCAATTACTCTAGCTAATTCTTCAACGATATCTTCTTGAATTGTAATATCTGGTCTCCAGTAGGGAATTTCAACCTTCCAACCATTACTTTCACTTTTAAATTTAAAACCTAATAGATCAAGGGTTTTTTCAACTATTTTTTTTTCTATTTGAATTCCAAGAACTTTTTTAATTTTTTCATACTGAAAAAATATTATATCTGTATGAGTATTATTTGATGTATTAATATCAATAATATTATTTGAAGTAACACCATCTGTAATCTCCAAAATTAATTTAATTGCTCTTCTAAGTCCAATTTCAGCTAGGCCTTTTTTGAGACCTTTTTCAAATCTTAATGTAGCTTGACTATTAAGATCTAATTTTTTGGCCGTTTGCCTATTATTAGTAGCATTCCATGTAGCAGATTCTAAAACTATACTAGTAGTATCTTTTGATACTTCTGAATTTTCTCCTCCCATTATTCCTGCTAACCCAATGGAACGATTTGAATCAGATATGACAACCATAGAATCATCTAAGTTTCGTTTTTTTCCATCTAATGTAACTAATTTTTCTCCTTTATTAGCTCTTCTAACATTGATAGTAGTATTCATAATTTTTTTTCGATCAAACGCGTGTAACGGTTGGCCTGTTTCAAACATTACATAATTTGTTACATCAACAATGTTATTAACTGGTCTTTCTCCTATAGCTAATAATCGATTTTGTAACCATTGAGGTGAAGGCTGAATCTTAACATTTTCTATTATTGATGCTGTATACCTCGAACAAAGTTCAGGATTTTCTATAGTTATTTTAAGATCTGAATTTATATCATTAACAGTTCCATTAAATGAGATGTCAATATCATTTATTTTTTCTCCAGTTAATGCTCCAAGGTCTCTGGCTAAACCAATTATGCCCAAACAATCAGGTCTATTAGGGGTCAATTCAAAATCAAAAATTACATCTCCTAAAACATCACTTATAGGTAGCCCAATTTTGGTATTTTGTGGCAGGATTATTACACCTTCATGATCATTTCCTATACCTAATTCTTTTGCTGAACAGACCATACCTGATGATAATACGCCTCTTATTTTTGATTTTTTCAGCTTTCTTAATTTACTGTCGTCAGAATATGGATCATGAAGAATAGCCCCTTCTTTTGCAAAAACAATTTTGTCATTCATGTTGATATTATTTGCGCCACAAACAACTTTATATTCCTCGTTAATTAAACTAACAGTAACAAGATTCAATCTATCTGCGTTAGGATGTTTTTCGATATGAATAATCTTCCCAGTATAAACGTTATCCATAATGCCAATTTTTTCTATGGAATCTACCTCATTGCCTGCCATAGTTAATTGATGAGCTATTTCTTCAGGAGAAAGGTTTACATTTATATATTCTTTGAGCCAAGATAAAGGAACTTTCATAATTATATCCCCATTAAAATTGACTTAGGAATCTTAAATCATTTGAATAAAAATTCCTTATATCAGTTATTTCATTTTGTAACATTGATATTCTTTCTGGCCCCATCCCAAAGGCAAAACCAGTATACTTTTCTGTATCGTATCCAACAGCATCTAAAACTTTAGGATGAACCATACCCGCACCTAATATCTCAATCCATCTGCCATTCCAATCAATAGACATATCTACTCCTGGTTCAACAAAAGGGAAAAAATCACATCTAAACCTTACTTTTCTTGAAGGTCCAAAAATTTTTTTTACGAATTCATATAAAGTACCCTTAAGATCTGCAAAAGTTATATTTTCATCAACAGCTAAACCTTCAATTTGATTAAAATGCCATTCATGTGTTGCATCTGTTGCTTCATACCTATAGCATTTACCTGGAACTATTACTCTTACAGGTGGATCATTTTTTTCCATGACCCTGGCTTGCATTGGTGAAGTATGAGTTCTAAGTAGCAAATCATCGTGAGAGTCAGAGTCTAACCAAATAGTGTCCCATTGATCTCTTGCAGGATGATCAGCAGGAATATTTAACATGTCAAAGTTATATTTTTCCAATTCTATTTCGCTTCCTTCTACAGTCTGAAAGCCCATTTCATTGAAAGCATGGACAATCTCTCTAATCATATTTGTTGAAGGGTGCAATCTACCTATTTTGGGTTTCCTTCCAGGTAAAGTAATATCTATACTGTCCACTTGATCATATTGACCTGACTTGATTGTAGATAATGCTTCCTCATATTCTTCTTCTAATGAGCTTCTTAATTTATTTGCTTCAGTTCCAACTATCTTTCTATCATCCACTGGTAAAGTTGAAATACCCCTAAGTATATTTGTTAAATTTCCTTTACGTCCCAAGTATTTAACTCTCCAATTTTCTAGCTGGTCAATTGAATCTAAGTTACCAAGATCCGATAAAGCTTCTAGCTTAATAGCAGTTAGTTGATTGATACTTTTATCTGACAATTTTCACCCAAACTATATGTTTATAAAAATTTATATATAAATTATATTAGAAATAATCAAAAGATATATGTATAAATTTATACATAAAAAGATGGGAAAATAATCTTTTTTTATAATTCTTTACTTTTTTTTTAACTATTTTTTATTTTTAACGAAAAACGCACATTAAACATTAATATTAACGAATAGCAACTAATAAAAATGTATTTTTAGTTAATATAAGTATAATAGCTATGTAAATAAAATCCCTGCTTTATGCAAATATAAATTTATACCTAGTCAAACTACAGACAAATAGTAAATAATGTAGTAAAGTCTTATTGATTCATAAAATTTTATGGATCAAAACATATTGTAGAGTTTCACTCGGCTTTACATTATTATTTATAGAGTGAAAAAATACGGGGAAAAACTATGGAAGCTTATTGCATGAAATGCAAAGCTAAGCGCGACATGCAGAATCCGCAGCAGATCACAATGAAAAATGGAAGACCTGCTACACAAGGAGTCTGCCCAAAATGTGGAACAAAAATGTTCAAGATTGGTAAAGCAGCTTAGTAGAAAAAATTTAAGAATAAATAAGGCTCGTTATTACGAGCTTTATTTATTTAAGGTTATGGTTTTTATGAAAAAAAAAATATTAGGAAAAACAAAAATTCAGGTAACTTCATTAGGTATAGGACTCTCTGAAATTGGATCAGAGTTATCTAAAAATGATAAAAAAATTGCATCTGAATTATTAAACTTTGCAATAGATAACGGCATTAATTTTTTAGACACAGCATCATGTTATGGAGTATCTGAAGAATTAATTGGCGAAACTGTCAGTCATAGAAGAAATGAGTATTACATTGCATCTAAAGCAGGCCATGCAAATGGCAACCTAAATGGAAGTGACTGGTCATATAAAACAGTAAAAGATTCAATAGATAGGAGTTTACAAAGATTAAAAATTGAGTACCTTGATTTAATTCAACTTCACTCTTGCGATATTGAAACGCTAAAAAAAGGAGAATGTATACTAGCAGTTCAAGATGCACAGCAGGAAGGTAAGACAAGATTTATTGGTTATTCTGGTGATAATGAAGCAGCTCACTGGGCTGTAGAATCAAATATTTTTTCTACTCTTCAAACAAGTTTTAATTTGGTGGAGCAGCATGCTAGAACTACAGGGCTACTTGAAAAAGCAAAAAGTAATAATATGGGAGTAATTATTAAAAGACCAATAGCTGGTGGCAGTTGGAATAAAGCTTCTTCAAAAGACTCAAATCAAAGAATTCGAACATACGATGATCCATATCTTGAGAGAGCTATGACTATGAGAGGCTTAGGAGAAATTCCAAACGAGCCCAGTAACGGTATACTAACCTCCATGGCTTACACTACACAAAACTCGAATGTGGATGTAATGATTATTGGAACCAAAAGCATCAATCATCTGAGGACTAATCTCAATATGATAAATCAAGATCTACCTATAGATGAAAATGTTATTATTGAGCTTAATAAGAGATTTGAGCTTTTAGATAATAATTGGTTTCAAAGAACTTAGTTTATTTTGGTAAATTATTTTCATTCTCAATTTTCACAGGACTAATATTTTCATTCAAACTAAAATTTAAAACTTTTGAATAAAAATATAATTCTGACTCAAGAGATGACTTTATATTCTTTGCTTGTCTAAAGCCATGCTGTTCACCTTCATATATTATAAGAGAAAAAGGTATTTGCTTTTTTCTCAAACCTTCAGCCATAATTTCTGCCTGAGAGACTGGTACAATTTTATCTTCTGAACCTTGCAAAATAATCATTGGAGATGACAGCTTATCTGTAAAGTTTATAGCTGACCTTTCAAAGTATTTCTCTTTTTCATCTGGGTATTTTCCAATTAAACTGTCTAGATACCTTGATTCAAATTTATGAGTATCATCTATAAATACTGATAAATCAGCAATACCATAATATGTAGCCCCAGCAGCAAATTCATCATAAAAAGTTAGAGCATTGATAGTCGTATACCCACCAGCAGAACCGCCTTTAATAACTACTTTTTTAGGATCTACTAATTTTTTCTCAGCTAAATATTTCACTGCAGAAATACAATCTTCTGCGTCATATACACCCCAATTACCCTTTAATTCATCTCTGTATTTTCTTCCGTAACCTGTTGACCCTCTATAATTCACATCTACAACAGCAAACCCTCTATTTGTCCAAAATTGTACTGAAAGATTTAATGAATTACTAGTAGCACTAGTTGGGCCTCCATGACTAATAACAAGAAGCGGTGGAATAACTTCACTTTCTAAATATTTACTATTTTTTGGAGGATAATAAAACGCATATGATTGTGAATTTTGAGTAGTTGGAAATTCAATTTCTTCAGGAATTGAAAACTCCGATTTATCAATATTTAGATTAGATGACTTTTTTATTACTTCAGTTAGCTTTTGCTTTAAATTATATTTCACTAATTCGTCATTCTTAGAAGGAGATGAACCTATGAAAAATAAATTTTCTTCTAAAATATTTATATAAGATATATGAGTGTAAGGGATACTTATTTCTTCTTTTACATTACCTAAGAAATCTAAAATTCTAATTAATCCATTCTTTTTATTCTCAGATAAACCTCTAAGAATTATCCTGTCTTCTTGATAAAAATCATAAGTCTTAAAACCAAATTGCCAGGATGGGCCTGCATGTTCTTTGGGTTCATCAAGAATATTTATATTTTCTCCTTCTTCATTTCTATGCAGATTCCACCACCCAGATTCATCACTAACAAAAAACAACTCTCCACTATCAGACCATTCTGGTTGTAGAATACTTGTGTCTATTCCACCAGAAATAAATTCACTTTTCTCAATGGAACAATTACTTATATCGATATTTGCTTGATTTAGTTCAGATCCATCCCATGGCATATTTGGGTGATTCCATTCAGTCCAAGATAATTTATTATTTTGTTTATTTAACCTTGGTGAAGAATAAAAATCACTCCCAGTTAATAAAACCTCTAAATTGAATGAGCCATCGGTTGTTATTGCCACTATTTCGTTCTTAGGCTCACCCTTTACATTATGATCTTCTCTTACACAAATAATCCATTTTGAGTCCATAGTTAATATTAAATCAGCATATCTAAAACCTCTATTAACTTCTGGCTCAGCAGAAATTGGAAATATTTTATTATTATCAATACAATAAATTCTTTGGTCATCCCAGTTTGTAAAAAAAACTTTACCCTGTTGAACTGTAAAAGAGGCTCCTCCATATTCATGCACTGCATTTCTCGAATTATATCCCTTTGGCAAAATGTCTATAATTTTTTTTTCGTTAATTTTTCTACTTACTATTACATATCTTCCAGATTCTTCAGGCCTACCTTCTAACCAGTAAATTCTCTCACCATCAATTTTCACCTCGGATAATCTTAGTCCTTGTTTAGTAATTAATTCTGCTGAAATTTCTGATTCCCAAGATTCATAGTAACTATTATTTTTCTTATTCATAATTTTCCTAAATGTTTAGTTTATTTTCTATATTGATATAAATTATCTATGACTCTATTAATATTTATATATAAAATATTATATTAGAACATTAAAAAACAAAGCAAAATTTATAAAGTTTCTTATGGAAATACAAAATAAAAAAAGAATATTGACAGGAATTAGACCAACCGGAGCACTTCACCTTGGGCATTATGTTGGCGCATTACATAATTGGATTGATCTTCAAGAGGAGTACAATTGCTTTTTTTTAATTGCAGATTATCAAGCTTTAGGTGACCACTTTAATGATATTGATCTTATTAGAAAATCAGTAATTGATGTGACAATAGATTGGCTCTCAGTTGGATTAGACCCAGAAAAATCTTCTTTTGTTATACAAAGTTTTATCCCTGAATTTGCAGAATTAACTATGTTGCTTAGTTTTATAACACCCTTAGGTATGCTTGAAAGAAACCCTACACTAAAAGGAGAGCTCGATAGCCTTGAAATAGAAAAAAGAACTGTTGGCTTCTATAACTATCCAATGAGTCAGGTTGCAGATATACTTCTACCAAGAGCAAATCTAGTCCCAGTTGGAGATGACCAATCTCCTCATGTAGAGATGACAAGAGAAATTGCAAGAAAATTCAATAGAATGTTTGGTAAAGTTTTTGCTGAACCTGATACATTAATTGGTAAAATACCAAGGCTTTCTGGAACTGATGGTCAAGGAAAAATGAGTAAATCAAAAGGGAATGTTATCATGCTTAGTGATGATGAAAAAACTGTAAATAAAAAAGTTCGCTCAATGTATACTGATCCTAATAGGATAAGAGCTGACATACCTGGAAAAGTTGAAGGAAATCCTGTTTTTGAGTACCATGATGCATTTAATAGAAACTTAGATCAAATCAAAGATTTCAAGGATAGATATAAAAAAGGTAATATTGGAGATGTAGAGGTGAAAACTGCTCTTGCTAAATCAATTAATGATTTTTTAGACCCCATAAGAGAGAAAAGAGCTTATTATGAAAAAAATATTTCAATTGTAAAAGAATCATTAGAAGTAGGTATGTCTAAAATCAAACCTTTAGCTTCTGAAACTATTGAACTAGTTAGAGAAAAAATGAAAATTTCTAAATATATAGATAAATAGGAGAAATCAATTGAGTCATTTTTATCCTGATTACGAAAAATTTCAAGAATTATCAAAAGAATATAATCTTATCCCTGTTTATAAAGAAATAAGTGCCGACCTCGAAACTCCTGTTTCTGCATATCTCAAAACATCTGACGGACCCTACTCTTTTCTTTTAGAATCTGTAGAAGGTGGGGAAAATTTAGCGAGATATAGTTTTATCGGAACAAACCCATCAGAAGTAATTAAGACTGGAAAAAATTCTACGTATGGTGAAGTAAACCCATTAGATGAATTAAGAAAAAAAATGAAAAATATTCACTACGCACCAGTGGATGGATTGCCAAAATTTCACGGTGGTGCAGTTGGATATCTATCCTACGATAGCATTAAATATTTTGAACCAACTGTTCCAGAGATAAATAAAAATGATCAAAGTTTAGATGTGCCTGAATCAGTATTTATGCTATCAGACTCTTTACTTATTTTTGACCATGTTAAGCATACAATTATTATTGTTGCTCATGCAAAAATCAATTCAGATATTTTAAATGTTTATGAGAGTGCAAAGAATACAATAACTCAGTTGATTAAAAAACTTAACAACGAAGTTTCTGAAGAAGAAAAAATTAAAAATTTTATACCCCTTTCTCAAATAAAAAATCTTCATAATCAAATTTCTTACGATGAATCAATCGAAGATAAAGGAAAATCATTTATACCAAATATGACTAAAGAGTACTATAAAGATTCTGTAAAAAAATGTAAAAAAGCAATAAATGATGGAGAACTTATACAAGTTGTTTTTTCTCAGAGGATGTCAAGATATACAGAAATTAAACCTTTCAATTTATATCGTTCACTTAGAGCTATTAACCCTTCACCTTATATGTTTTTTCTTCATTTAGATGAATTTAATATAGTAGGTGCTTCACCAGAATTACTAACGCAAGTGATCGATAAAAAAATGGCTGTTCACCCCATTGCTGGTACAAGACCCAGGGGTAAGAATGATAAGGAAGACAGCAAATTAGAAGAAGATTTAATAAATGATGAAAAAGAATTGTCTGAGCACTTAATGTTACTAGACTTAGGAAGAAATGATGTTGGAAAAGTCTGTGAAACAAGTTCTGTCAATGTAACTCAAAGTTTCGAGATAGAAAAATATTCTCATGTAATGCATATAGTGTCGCATGTTACAGGTAAATTATCTAATGACTTTGATAGCTATGATGCTCTTCAATCAGCTTTTCCAGCAGGTACAGTTTCTGGTGCACCAAAAGTAAGGGCAATGCAACTAATTTCTGAGTTAGAACCAACAAAAAGAGGAGCATATAGCGGAGCTGTTGGATATTTTAGTTTTACTGGAAACATGGATACAGCAATTTCTCTCCGAACTATGATAGTAAAAGATAATATTGCTTACTTACAAGCTGGAGGAGGAATCGTGGCTGATAGCAATATAGAAAAAGAGTATGAAGAAACAATTAATAAAATGAGTGCAATGATGGCTGCAATTAATCATGCTGAATTATCCTCTGAGAATAGTTGATAGAATATAATTATGATTTTTTTATTAGATAATTACGACAGCTTTACTTATAATTTATTTCAGTATATTTCTGAGTTAGGCGATAATGTTCGAGTAGAGAGAAATGATAAAATTACTATACAAGAATTAGAAAAACTTTCTCCAAAAAAAATAATTATTTCTCCTGGCCCATCTCACCCAAAAAAGGCTGGAAATTCTGTGGAAATTATTAAACACTTTGCAGAAAAAATTCCTATTTTAGGTGTTTGCTTAGGTCACCAATGTATTGCATTTGCTTACGGAGGAAAAATAATTAAAGCTAAAGAAATTTATCATGGAAAATCATCAAAAATCTACCATAATAATGAAGGGGTTTTCAGAAATTTACCAGATCCTTTTACAGCCGTAAGATACCATTCTTTAGCAATAGAAAAAAAATCTCTTCCTAAAGATTTTGAAATAACTGCTACTACAAAAAATAATATAATAATGGGTATAAAGCATAAAAAGCTTGATTTAGAAGGAGTACAATTCCATCCTGAATCAATTAAAACTGAGTGTGGAAAACAATTAATAAAAAACTTCCTTTCAAAATGATCATACAAAATGCGATAAAAAATCTAGTTACAAATAACGACCTTACCGAATTAGATGCTGAAGAGGTAATGTTTGAAATTATGACAGAAAAAGTAACTCCTGCTCAATTTGGATCTTTTATTACTGCACTAAAAATGAAAGGTGAAACTGCTTTTGAAATCGCTGGTATGGCCAAAGCTATGAGATCTGTCTCATTAAAAATTAACATTCAAGATGATGTACTTGACACCTGCGGAACAGGAGGAAGTGGTTTGAATTGGTTTAATATTTCTACTGCTTGCGCATTTGTAATTTCTGGAGCTGGAATAAAAATTGCAAAACATGGAAATAAGGCAATGTCTGGAAAATCTGGAAGTGCAGATGTTCTAAATGATCTTGGAGTTAATATTAATTTGGAACCAGAAAAAGTTAAGAAATGTATAGAAAGTATAGGTGTAGGTTTTATGTTTGCACAAACTTTTCATCCTGCTATGAAATTTGCTGGGCCATTAAGACCACAAATAGGAATACCAACTATATTCAATTTTCTTGGGCCGCTTACTAACCCTGCTCACGCATCACACCAAGTTCTGGGTGTTTCTAATTTTAACTTCGTTGAAAAAATTGCAAAAGCTCTGGAAATTTTGGGAACAAAATATTCATTTGTTGTACATTCTGAATCTGGTGCAGATGAGATAGATATAGAAGGACATACATGGGTCTATCAAATTAACGAAAATGGAATTAAACGAAGAAAAACAAGAGCTGCAGATTTCGGATTACCTGAAGGTAAAAGAGAACATTTGATTATAAATAATATAAGTGAATCTTCAAAAATAATAAAAAAAGTTCTTACAGGTGATGGTAAATCAGAAAGAATCAATTTATCAAAAGATACTTCATGTAGAAATATAGTAATAATGAATGCTGCTGCTGGAATTATTGCTGCAGGTAAAGCAAATGCATTTCAAGAAGCTGCTGAAATAGCAAAGGATTCAATAGATTCAGGTAGAGCTTATAAAAAATTAGAAGAGCTAATAAAAATAAGTCAGGAATTATCTTGAAAAAAAATGAAAATATCTTAACTGAAATTGTAAAAAAAAGAAAACTAGATATTGAAAGAAAAAAATTATTATTTAGCCAAAATAATTTAATTTCTATGGGAGAAGATATAAAAATTATAAATTCTCTTGAAAAAAAAATAATTTCTAATAAAAATATTTCCATAATTGCTGAGATGAAGAGAGCTTCTCCCTCTGCTGGAGTTCTAAAAGAAAACTTAATTCCTGAAATTAGAGCAAAGGAATATTTTAGATTTGGAGCTTCAGGAATATCTGTTTTAACTGAACCAGATTTCTTCAAGGGCTCAATGATTGACCTTGAGAATGTTTCAAAAATATCAAAAAAAAATGAAATCCCTGTTTTATGTAAAGATTTTATAATAGACGAATATCAAATTTATGAAGCTAAAGCTTACGGAGCTGATTGTATTTTACTTATAATTGCTATATTAGAACCCAGTGAATATGCAGCTTTTTATACACTATGCGAAAAATTAAATTTAGACGTAATAGTTGAAGTATTTGATGAAAACGAACTTGAAATTGCAATGAAAATTTCTCCAAAAATAATTGGCATTAATAATAGAAACCTTAAGACACTAGAAACTTCTTTGGATGTGTTTCCCACTTTATCAAAATATATTCCAGATCAAACTATTAAAATAGCAGAAAGTGGAATGAAAAATATAGAAGATGTTAACTTAATGAAAATTCACGGAGCTGATGGAATTCTAATGGGAGAAACATTAATGAGACAAGATGCAAAATTACATAATTTCATGAAAAAAATAACTAATATTCCGGCAAAATGAAACATCAAACAAAAATTAAAATATGTGGAATCAAAAATATTGCTAACGCTAAATGTGTATTAGAAAATAATGCTGACTACATAGGTTTAATTTTTGTAAAAAAATCAAAAAGATATATTGATTTTTTTACTGCAAAAAATCTGATTATGGAGATAAGAAATATCCCTTCTAAAACAAAAATAGTTGGGGTTTTTCAAGATGAAAATTTAGAAATTATTAATAATTATTATACTAATCTAGGTCTTGATTTTGTTCAAATTGCTGGTAATTTTAATGATGAATTTCTTTCAAAAATAAAACATCCTAAAATTGTTCAAATTTCAATAAAAAACAATAATTCTAAAGAAGAAATCCTAAAGCTAATAAAGCATCACAAAGAATTGGATCATAAAGTCTTATTTGATTCATTCGACAAAAATATTGGCGGTGGAACAGGGAAAAAATTTAACTGGAATATCGTTAAAGACTTTCTAGACATCGAAGGAATTTTTCTAGCCGGAGGATTAAGTTCTAATAATATAAATTCTGCAATGAAACTCATGCCATGGGGTATAGATATTTCTACGGGTGTAGAAACTGACGGAGAAAAAGATAATAATAAAATTTCCGAATTCATAAGTATGGTTAAAAATTATGATAAATAATAAAGTTACACTTGCAGTTATTTTATTATTATTTTCAATTTTATCATGTACATCAACAAAGACTTTAGTTGAAATTGGATGTCAAGAATATGATAATAATATTACAGGTTGTTTAGATAAAAATTATGCAGACAATACTAATAATAGGCAAAGTTTAAATCTTTGGCTACCTTGTAAAATTAATGAATGTAATAAAAAATTNCCTTTAATTATTCATATTCATGGTGGNGGTTTTGCNGTAGGNGAAAAAATGGAACANCCAAACTTTGATTTNNTGAGAGCAGGNTTTGCATTTTCATCAATAAATTATNGATTNATACCAGAAAATANTTTNCCTGATTATTTGCATGATGCAAAGGCAGCNATAAGGTGGTTNAGAGGAAANAGTGAAGAGNTNAAAATTGATNCNNCAAAAATAGGAATNTATGGAGAATCTGCTGGAGGAGCCCTAACATCTTATTTAGCATTTACGAANGGAGTAAATGAAGTAGAAATNGATGGAAATATTATTGATGTTGAAGGTAATATTGGNAGTAANANAAATGAATCNTCAGAAATTAANGGAGCAATAAANTATTTTGGTCACGCTGATTCAGAAATGTTTTGTGATTTAAAAAAAGGTTTAGANCCAAACTGCGAAGATACAAGTGACTTTTGTCATTCTTGCANAAGTCCAATATCTTATATTGGTAATGGNTCNTCTGTTCCNTANATGATTATACACGGCACAGATGATAATGTTGTNCCGTATATTCANGGAGAAATGCTAAATGACAAATTTAAAAAAATGTATCCTAATAATAATCCAGAACTAACTTTTATTACAGTTGAAAATGGTACCCACGGAATATGGGATAGGAAAACTTTCGATGAATTAAACAGAATAACTAAAAATTTCTTTAACAGAAATATACTTAACAATAATGATTTTAATGTTGAAGAAAGTAGAAAAATTATTTCTGAAAAAATTGACTACCANAAAAATATGAAAAAAAGTGAAATACAAAAAAATGAGCGATAGGAAAATAAAGATAGTCCAATATGGTACCAAGCATGGGCATGCTGAAGGTGTACTAAAAGTAATTTTACAACACCAAAACGTAAATTTAGTTGGAGTTTACGAACCAGATAAAGAAAGGGTTAATCAGTTAATCAATATGAAAAATTCTATCTGGGAACAAGTACAATTTTTAGGTGATAAAAGTTTTTTAGATGACACATCAATAATTGCTGCTTCTTGTGAAAGTTCTAATTTTGAAAGTTTAGACCATGTTGAAGAATTAATTAATAGTAATAAACATGTTTTTTACGACAAGCCTGCAGGCAATAATATTAAACAATTTTCAAGGATAATAAATTTAGCAAAAAAGCAAAGAAACTTTTTACAACTTGGCTACATGTTTCGTGACCATGATGGATTTGAAAAAATTTTGGATATATCAAGATCTAATATAATTGGAGATATTTTTCAAATAAGAGCACATATGTCAACAAAAATTCCAGAAAAAAATCCAAAAGGAATGCTTACTGGAAAAAAAGGAATTAGCTCATTTGAAGGAGGTATATTTTTTGATTTAGGCGGACATATGATTGATCAAATTATTTCAATATTAGGAGCTCCTAATAAAGTGTTTAGTTTCTTGAAAAATAATGAAAATAATAAAAATCTACCTTTTTTTAAGGATAATACGCTAGGTGTTTTAGAATTTAATAATGCNTTAGCAACAGTGGAAATTACTGCCTCTGAAATTAATCCACTAGCTAGAAGATTTGAAGTTTATGGTANTANGGGATCANTAATACTAGAACCNTTTGAACCTGCTGAAAAANTAAAATTGNANNTAGAATATGANNCAGNAATTTATANAAAAGGTGTTAATTTCATAANTTTAGAGAATANNCCTAGGTACAAAAAGTCTTTTGACGGATTTATAAGTAATATTATTAATAACTCNTCACCAAAAAGAACGTTAGAACATGAGGAAAAGGTTCAAGAAATTCTTCTTTCTTGTATAAAAAATAATCAAATTTCAAGCTAAGTGATTAAAGTCTGAGGGCCAGGAGACTTTATATAGTGCCGTAGATTTCAGATTGATATTTTCTATTTTAGCATCAGTTAGTACACACCTATAAAATTTTGCCCCGGAAAAATCAACATTTTTTAAGGTGATATTAAAAAAGTTAGTTCTATTAAATATTGATTTTTTGGCTGATATATTCTCAAGAAATGCATTTCTAAATTTTACAGAGTTAAAAATTGTTTCATCAAGATTGCAATTTACGAACATGGCATGATCGAGTAAAGATCTAGAAAAATCAAATTTACTAAAATCTTTATTTAAGAAGACTGCACTTCTGAGATCTAGTTCTTGATATTGATTTTGATTATGCCAATCCTCTAAATCTCTAAAGTTAGATGTTAGTATAATTTCTAGATGGTTTTTGTTCATTATTGCCTATATTGAATAATAATCTTTATAATTGAAACAAATTTGTAACATTTTTTTGTTAAATTATAAGATAAATAATAAACAATTTAAAGATAGGAATTAGATATATGTCCTACATAGCAGAATATTTATGGATTGATGGAACAAAACCATCAGCAAAAATTCGTTCAAAAGCAAAAGTCATTTCAGATAGCGAAAAACCTGGTATTTGGGGTTTTGATGGTTCATCAACNAATCANGCTGCAGGTGAATCTTCTGACGTNGTACTTAGTCCTGTTATGGTCACCCCGGATCCAATAAGGGGTGGTGATAACAAACTGGTATTATGTGAAACATTATTAACAGATATGGAAACACCTCACCCTACAAATACTCGTGCTAAATGNGCNGTTGTAGCTGAAAAATACTCNTCTTTTGAAACTTGGTTTGGNCTAGAACAAGANTANACTTTNTTTGANGGTACNCANCCTCTTGGATGGCCAGANATTGGATTCCCTGCACCTCANGGAGGATANTACTGNGGNGTCGGTGCCGATGAAATTTTTGGCAGAGAGGTNGTAAANAANCATCTTCAAGCATGTATAGATGCNGGTTTAANTATCGCAGGCATAAACGCTGAAGTCATGGCAGGACAATGGGAATTTCAGATCGGGCCAGTAGAAGCCCCAAAAGTTGGCGATGAAATATGGCTAGCAAGATGGTTGTTGCAAAGAATTGGTGAAGATATTAAAGGTCCAAAAGGAATGCCAATTTCTGTTAGTTTTGATGCTAAACCTGTAAAAGGTGACTGGAATGGAGCAGGGTGCCACACAAACTTTTCAACTAAGCAAATGAGAGCCTCTTTTGANGCATGTGAAAATGCTGCAAAATCTCTTGGTGCGCCAGGCAAACCTGAGCTACACATTGCAAATTATGGAGTAGGAGTTGAAGACAGATTAACTGGTGCACATGAAACTGCAAAGTATTCTGAATTTTCCTATGGCATATCTAATAGAGGTGCATCAATAAGAATACCTTGGCAGGTAGCAAAAGATGGAAAAGGTTATATTGAAGACCGAAGGCCAAATGCAAACTGTGACCCATACCTGGTAACACAAATGATTATTGATACCGTTTGTACTGATGCAAGTAAATAGATTACTAAGGAAGTTAATATTAAAATAGCTAATCTTTATTAGCTATTTTAATAGTTAACTAGATAAAAATTTATCTTTTTCTCTATTAAAATAATCTACATTAATTCTTAACTTTTCAAGAGTTTGAATTAAGGTCAACTGACCTTGAGGAACTTTATTTTTCTCAAAGAACACATGTATGTCGTCAGACATACTTTCTTTACTTAATGAAGTTAATCCAGATAACATTCTTACTATACTATTTGATGGAAATTTATTTAATATATCTTCCCAATTATCTTTTATAAAAGTCCAAGCTTTCTCACCAAATGTTTTATTCCTCAAACATAGTGCTATTAAGTAGGGAGCATCCTGAGTACGAATAGTTCCGTCTAGAGACATTTTCAAAGTGCTTACAAATGATGGCTCATGGTTAAATAAACCTAATGAACTTTGGTATCTCCTCTCTTCTTGGGGATTCTTAGCGTTTTTAAACTTATCAACAAATAATTCATAGTCTTTGCCTTCACCATTACTTGCAACAACTGAGATAATTGATGATAATAAATTTGGTTCAACATATTTATTTGTCTTCAGATGCTCTTCATGTAGTTCTCGACAATAAGCAATTGTTTTTTTATCATTACAAATATTAGCTTTAATTTTTATTAATATGCCGCGCAATTCTAGCATTCTAGGAGAATCACCCTTGCCGGGTAGATAACCAAATTCTTCAATTAAAGGATTAATAATGTTGAGAATTTTCTCTACAAAAATTCCCTTATTATTTTTATTAGTTAATTTATCTAGGGAATATAAACACGAAGATAATAATATCCATACATCCAAATCTTTTTCTTTTTCGTAATTTTGGATAAATTCTAAAAATTTAGAGGCTGATAAATTACCTGACAAAACTGTTGCCCATAAATCATCCAAAAGAGTATATCTTTCTATTGGCAAAATTCCTGAATTAATAGCCTTTGATAATTGATCAAGTAATGTCTTACTATAATTTATCCTAAAAAAACCATTGGAATTTGCATTAAAAAATATCCATTCAACTTCACCATTAAGATGTAAGCTTCTCGATTGTTTGTCAAGAAGTATTTTTTCATAATAAATTTTACCATTTATTGAATACTTAATATTAATAGGTATGAACCAGTTAGTAGTATCGTTTTTTGAATCCTTAGAGAATAAAAACTTGCTCTGACTAATTATAATTTCTTTTTTATTTTTACCATAATCAACAGATACTAGAGGATATCCTTTTTGGAAAATCCATGAGTTCATTATTTGATTGACTGGTTGTGAAGATTTATTTTCAATAGCATTCCATAAGTCATCTGTCTCTGTATTTTTATAAGAATATTTCTTAAGATAATGAACTATTCCATTTCTAAAAACTTCNTCTCCTAGAAATTGCTCAAGCATTCTAAGAACCGANCCACCTTTTTCATAAGTTAATAAATCAAACATACCTTCAGCATCTACAGGNGACTTAACTTCAAATTCAATAGGCCTAGTGTTTTCCAAAGAATCAACATCAAAAGCCATAGATCTCTCAAGACTAAACTGATTCCATCTTTTCCATTCTGGATTAAATTTATCTGAGCACATAGTAGCCATGAATGTTGCAAAAGCCTCATTAAGCCATATGCCGTTCCACCATTTCATAGTAACTAAATCACCAAACCACATATGTGCTATCTCATGAGCTATTACATCNGTAATTCTTAATAGTTCAGGAGANGTTGCTTTTTTTTCATCTACAAGTAGNAAAACTTCTCTATANGTTATACAACCNAAATTTTCCATNGCCCCAAAAGCAAAATCTGGNACTGCAACCATATCTAANTTTTGGCCAGGATATTTTATANCATAATATTTTGAAAAAAATTCTAATGCAAATTTTCCAGACTTTAATGCGTAATCTGTCAGGTGCCCTTTACCAATAGGATGGATAATTCTCAAAGGAACTCCATCGACTGAAATTTCTTTTGTAGCTTCAAATGGACCAACAATAAATGCTACAAGATATGTAGACATTTTCATGGTCTTTTCAAAGTCTACTTTCTTTTTATATTTATCAAGATTAACCTGATTGATGATTGGAGAATTTGATACAACATACTGATTTTGTGGAACAATTAGTGTAATATCATAAGTTGCTTTGAATGCAGGTTCATCAAAACAAGGGAAAGCCCTTCTTGCATGAGTACTTTCAAATTGAGTAGTAGCAATTGTATGATTTTTACCATCTTCATCTACAAACTCCGACCTATAAAACCCCCTTAATTGATCATTAAGAATACCCGAAAAAACTATATTTAGTTTATAGCTTTCATTTAATATTTTTTCCCCTAAAAATATCGTCAACCTTTCAAGACTTTCATCGATAGTATAATTTTTTATAATAATTTTTTTGTTTGTTTCTGAAAATATTTCTATAGAATTAATTACTAGATCAGCAGCATTTAAAATTATTACATCTGTTGTTTCATTAACCTCAATATCTATATTTACTTCGCCATTAAATATATAGTCATCGAGATTCGGTTCCAAAATTATTTCATAATTTTTGGGAATAACTGATTCTGAAAGTCTATGAGGATTATTTTTATCTATCATTTATTTCTCCATACTTATTATTTATTATTTCGAATTTTTATCACTGTTTTCCAATAAAATTAGCCAATCTAACATATGTTTTTTCCAATTTTGTTTTTTTTCATCAGTCCATTGATAAAAACCTTTTCCAGTTTTTACCCCTAAATCTCCATCTAATATTTTACTTGAAATTAATTTAGAAGTTTCTTTAGAATTCCCTAAAGTTGATATTATTTCTTTCGTAATATTGAATCCTAAATCTAAACCAATTATTTCTCGTAGTTCAAATGGTCCAGCTGCTGATAATCTTCTTCCAAAACTACCCTTAACTATTTCATCTATATCCCCGGGTGTTGCATACCCTTCTTCAACCAGTTTTAATGATTCTCTTAATAAAGCTACCTGTAGCCTGTTGCCTACAAAACCTTTAATTTCTTTTTTTACTAATGAAGGTTTTTTGTCTATAGATCTATAAAAATTAATCAGGAATTCAATTATGTGTTTAGAAGTTTTTTCACCTGCAACAATTTCTAAACCGGGCAACAAGTATGGAGGATTATAATAATGAGAGATTGCAAAGCGTTCAGGGTACAAGAAATCTTCTGTTATATCTGATGGTAAAAATGTTGAGGTGTTAGACAATAAGATACATTCATAAGAAACATTTTTTTCTACAAATTTAAAAATATCTTTTTTTAAATTTAAATCTTCATAAACAGCTTCTATTACAATATTTGCATTACAAACTGCTAAACGTAAATTTTCTTCTGGAATAATATTTTTTAAAATATTTTTTTTATCTAATTTTCGAGACTTAGATAAATAATCTATAGTTTCAGAAATTAGTCTAAATCCTAAATCAATTTTTTCTTTTGATATATCATTTAGATAAACCTTAAATCCACTTAATGCAAAATCTAAAGCTATCCCATGCCCCATTAATCCTGACCCAATTACAGATATAGTAATTTTATTCCTGAAATCATTCATTAGAATTAAAGTCTCTTAATAAAATTAAATTTTTTGAAATAGCATCAACTAATTTTTCTTTTTTCTTTGTATCCCATTTATAAAAACCTTCGTTAGTTGAGAAACCTAATTTTTTTTGTAAAACTTTTTCTTTTATCAACTTTGATGGGGATTTTTTATTAGATAAATTTGGCAATATTTCTAATAATATTTTTTCTACTAGATCCCAGCCAATTTGCTCCCAAATTTCAAATGGCCCCGCTACAGAGAGCCTTCTACCAAATGTATTTTTTACTATATTATCTATATCTTGAGGGGTTGCAATTTCCTGTTCAACTAAATTAATAGATTCTCTCTGTATGGCCGCCTGCAATCTATTTGCTATAAATCCATTAATTTCTTTTTTTAAGACTACGGGGTTTTTATTCATCTCAAAGTATAATTTTTTAATTTTATCAATATTTCTTAAATCTGTTTCGAGTGTTGGTACTATCTCTACTAATGGAATATTGTATGGTGGATTAAAGTAATGCGTTACAAAAAACCTCTCAGGTCTCTGAAGATTTTTTGATAATTTTGAAGGAAGTAAGGATGAAGTATTACTAATTATTAATGATTTATTATCTAAAAACTTTTCTATTTTAGAGTATAAATCTACCTTTGCATCATAGTTTTCATTAATTGCCTCAATAACAATTTCGGCTCCTAAAATACTCTCTTTTAGGTTTTTCATAAAAGTTATTTCTCTGTAAGAATCATAACCACTTTTATTGGAAATCAGTTTTTCAATTTTATCTTTTGCTAATTTAAGCTTGTTCTGTGATATATCGAAAAGTGTGACCTCATGGCCAAATTTAGCAAATTCAAAAGCTATACCATGGCCCATTAAGCCAGCGCCAATCACTGAAATTTTAATTTTTTCAGACAGAATAACCTACCGATCCGTCATTTCTCATAGGAATTTTTGTACTTAATCTAGTTTCAAAATTTTGCTGCTTTAATTTATCTATTTCGATATCTATTCCCAATCCAATTTTTTCTGAAACTTGAATAAAACCACCATTTCTTATCCATGAAGTTTTTATCATATTATTTTCAGGTGATTCATCAACTACTGAAAATTCTTGAGTTATAAAATTCGGTATTGTTGAATCTATAGTACAAGCTGCTGCAGTAAGTACCGGGCCTAGAAAATTGTGAGTAACAAGAGCCGAATGATAAGACTCTGCAATTGATGCTATTTTTTTTACATGTGTTATTCCTCCAGCAAGGCCTAAATCGGGCCTTGCATACTGACTTCCACCAGCCTCAAACATCTCTCTAAATTCCCATATATTATGCATTCTTTCTCCATTTGCTACGGGTAAAGATGTCTTACTTGCAATCTCACCTTGTGACTTAATTGAATCTATCTGAATAGGGTCTTCATAAAAAAGAGGGTTAAATTCTTTTAGTTCTTCTGCTAATGCAATAGCATTCATGGGTGTCAGCTTTCTATGAATTTCTAGAATTATATCAACATCCAACCCTGCACCCTCTCTAAGAGCCGCAACATTATTTTTTGTCTCTTTAATTAGCCTTGATAATGTCATAGATTGATAGCCATCTGGGAGTGGATCAATTTTTATGGCAGTATAACCTTCGTTTCTAGCATCTATAGCATTTAGCCTCAAATTTTCAGCAGTTGTACCTAAATCAGATGCGTCTGGTCTAACCCCTCCCATCAACAAATGGAGTCTGATTTTATCTCTTACCTTACCTCCAATTAACATCCAAATTGGAGCATTAAGGTATTTTCCTTTTATATCCCATAACGCTATATCAACAGCACTTATTGCAGCATTTAGTATTGAGCCTCTGAAGGGTCCCATTCTATATAAATATTGCCAATGATGTTCAATATTTAATGGATTTTTTCCAATTAAGTACTTCTCAAAGCTATTAATAACAGTATCTACCGCCTCCATATATCCCCAACAAGCAGACTGCCCTACACCTTCTATACCTTCCTCAGTAATTATTCTTACAAAATGACTATTGCCTGATAAAATTGATTCGATTTTTTCTATTTTCATTATTTACTCCTACTGAGATTTTTTATTACTTCTTCAACTTGAAATAAGTCATTGATTTTTATTACTTCTGTATAATTTTCATAATTATTATGCCTATCTAAAAGTATTGGTAATATATTAGCATTTTTTGCTCCTAAAACATCTGATTCTACTTGGTCACCCACAAAAACTACCTCGCTAGGATTTAGTTTAGCAATATTCAAGGACTTTTCAAAAATCATTTTATTAGGTTTTTCATAACCAAGATCTTCTGATGTAAAGGCATAATTAAAGTAAGAAGAAATTCCTAATTGTTTAGAAATTTCTTCGCCTGAAATATTAATATTTGAAATTAACCCCAATATTAAACCCATATCTCTTAATGCTTTTACACACGGTATTAAATCAGGAAAAATCCTTAATTCATACCTTTGTTTTGTTATCTCAATCCATATTTTTTTTGCTAAATTTATATTTACATTAGAACCTGAATTATCAATAATTATTTTCTCATAATTTGAAAAAAAATCTAGTTTTTCCTCATCATTCATTTTTCTTATTGGAAATATTGAATTTTGCTTTACCAAAAAATTATTTGCTAATTTGTAAGCATCTAAAATTTTATTTTTTTCTAAAGTAATATTAAATTTTTCTGTAACGCTTAATTGTATTTCTTGTTTTGGAGGATAAAAATCCGCAATCGTACCATAAATATCAAAAAATACAGCTTTTATAATTTTTTGTTTATCAATCAATATACTTATAAATCCTAACGGGAGTTTCATAATTAATCATATCGTTAGGATAGATCTTTATTAATCCCTGACTTTGCATTTCTTCAAATTTTTCTAGTCCAGCATTAGTATATAAATGCTCTTCTAGTTCCCCCACAATAACGTACTTGATGTCATATTTATCTATAATCTCTACAGCTGTTCTAGGTAAAGTTGAATGATAAAACCTTTGAACATCAGACCTTCTTGATGTTACAGAATAGGCGTACTCTACTCTTTGTTGTCTTTGATGCCAATCCCAACCTACTACAGAAGGTAGCCCAGTGTAGATAGAAATTCTATTACCCCATTGATACTGATCGGTTATTCCTTCAATTATTGTAGGAGAACCATCTATATTCTTTTTTATCCACTCAATAGCCATATAATCATAGATAAAATCTATCTTTTTATCCTCAAAATAATATTCAGCTGATTTCATATATTCCATACCATCCAATGAAATAAAATTTGTATTAAATCTAGTTTGATTTCTATCCTTAGTACCGTATAAAGTATAAATTGATATAGAGAAAATCATTATCAATAATAGTATTGCCCAGATCTTAATCTTAGAAGTATAACTACCAAAATTAAATCCTATATATGAAAATATTTTCCATAAAAAGTATGATGATGCTAGGGAAAATAGTATCCAGGCTTGTATGTAGAACTTAAAAACAGTATTCATTCTTCCTATATCATCTTTTACCGTAAAAATTTCTACTCCCGCACTAAGTGCGAATCCAAATATTAGTAAAATTGTGATAGGTAAAAAGTATGTATCTTTATATGATTTATTGAAATGAGATAAAAGAAAATAAATTATAATTATGCTTACAAATAATATTGATAACCCTACAATTACATAATTTGTAAATAATAATGAAAAATTAATTGATAGAAATACAATAAAAAAAACACCAAATAAAATATTTATTTTTTTCTTTTTTAGGATAAATTTTTTATAATTTTTTTCAATCAATTTAAAGTAATTTTTATAATTAATTACAATAAAAGATACGAATACAAATAAGAAAAACAGATTTATGTTTATAAAATCTGTTATCTGAGTATAATATCTGCTTTTATTAATACCATTGTTAAATAATTCATAATTTTCATAAAAAGGTATGAAGGGAATATAACTAAAAGCTATTACAAAAAATATTAATAAGGTTGAAAAAAATATACTTTCTAGTTTAGGTTTTGTTGAATAGAGTAGGTAGCCAAAAAATATTATAAAAATTATTATCAATAACTGAGTAGGAAAATCCCAAGTATTTATTATTCTGATCGCACCAAGTATTAGGCCCAGTAATATTGATAAGAAAATTTGACCAGAAAATCCATCATTTTTTAATATCATTGTGTATAAGGCAAAAGTTAGAGAAATCGATAATAAGGCAAATGGTATAGCTATTAAATGAGCNTGTAAATCAGCAAATAAAAATGTAAAAAATGGAAATTCAGTTATTTCAAANCCNCCAGANTGNGCATTCATCAATCTAGANCTGTTCCAAAAATCAAAACTATNTNCNTCNTTNCGNAGAATAGAAATAAGCTGATATAANCCATCTATATTACCNGCAAATGTAACTAAAAANCCNCCTAANAATCCAGCATATATAGANTAATTTTTTGCAGANTTTACATTTGATAAATAGGTAACNCCTCTAATTAATGAGAAAGTCACAGTAAATGTTAAAGCCGCTATCAGGGGAATAGCCAAGTTATAAGCAATAGAAGTAGGGATTCCAGTTGTCTTGATTAGGTTGGATATAATAAATTGGCCATAATAATAATAATTTAGATAACCACCTGAATACCATGGGTCATATGGAGGGAAAATTGTTGATTTAATGACGGCATTTAGATAAGCAAAATCCATAGGTTTTTCTCCACCTTTATATGGGTGCCATAAATCAGGATTTGCCATCCTTAAGAAAAGAAAAATACCAAAAATAAATATGAATAAAAATTCAAGTTTTATAATATTTCTGAAGTTGTTATGTATAAATTTTTTAAAATTTGAAAGATTGCTCCTTGCCAACCAATATGAAATTAATCCTAAAAGTATATAACCAATAAGTACAGATAAAATATTATATTGAACTAATCCATAAGAAACAGATATCCATGTGAAAATTGAAGCAAGAATAATACCAAGTGGCTTAGAGAATAAATATCCTCCTTCGGGCCATTTTTTAAATATTGACCACGTTATTGGCAAAGCTATAAGTGAAAGAATTAAAACAAGAACATACCAAATAAGAGAGTACATTATGTTAGGAAGAGAGCCAATGTAAAAGATTGAAGACCAGTTACCACCACTTTGCTGAGTATTTGCTTTTTGTTCATCGTATACTAAACCAAGTTGACCGGTGTTAGAAGTATAAAAATAATTATTTTGTAACCCTATGGCGTCCAAAATTTCTTGCGAAGAAAATTCTCTTTTATTTTCAAATATAAATATTCTGGGATGATCATATACTGAAAAACTTTCATCGGACCATCCAAAATTAATATTTATAAAGTCTTGATTGCTTTTCAACAATTCATAATCATAACTGAAATCCACTCTTGCAAAAAGGTCTTCGTGATATTCAAGACCTAACCCTCCTATAGGCCTGTTATCTGTAAAAGTCATTTCATATCCAAGTTCTCCTGAAAATAATTTTTTATAGAATAATGTGCTTATAGGATATCTTTCACTTAATCTTGGTATAGTTGCATATAATCGATTCGAAACTATTACAAAATAATCTGCATTTTCTAACTGGCTTGAAATAGTTTCAAATTTATTATAATTATCATAATTATAAAGCTCTAACCTTTCAGNAAAAATTACCTTAGAGTTATGAGGAATTCCCTCATCCCAGTGCTCATGAACCACTATAGATCTAGNNTNAGCATTCTTTTCTAGCCAATTAGACGCTTCTACNGATGGGTGATTACCNCTATATATATTCATAAAAGATAAGGAGTAATGCAAGGTGAAAATAACTACTATTATGATAGGAAAATAATTGATCCATTTATTGTCTGGNTTTAATGATCTAATTATTTCAACCAGCCAAAAGATCAACCTAGAAGCATAGATAATTAAAAATGGAGTTAGAGGAAGCATATATCGCAAAAATTTTACATCAAACCATCCGGTAATTAAAAAATATAAGCAAATCCAAGAAATAATGATAATATCTGCTTTTCTTCTAAAAATTGCTACTGAAATAATTGACATAAATAGCCCAAGCCAACCCATTATCCCTAATATGGGGCCTAACCCCCAAATTCCTGTTTGAATAATTTGATATAAATACTTTGGAGTATCGATATATTGCCTTGTAAAAGGAAAATCTATATTTCGCCTCACCATGTCACCTTGAGTTGAAATAGTATGAACATATGTGGATAAATCGATAAACATATAAGGTTGGAATATCAATAAAATCAAAAAAGATGAAATAATGAAAAAAATTAAATTTTTCATTATAAACAAAAATTTTTTTTGATCTATATTAATTCTTAATCGATCATATTTGTTATCTGATAAATAAAAAATAATATGAGCAAGTAAAGCTGGCACAATTAAGGGTATTACTGAAAATTTTGTAGTTAAGGCAAATCCAAACATTACACCTGTAAGAATCGAATTTTTACGTCCACCTTCATATCCCACTTTTATTGAATAATATATTGTTGCTAAAACAAAAGTTGTTGAAAAAGTATCCACAGCATAAAAATGACTTAACTGAATATGAATTACTGCAATTGAGGATAAAAATGCAGAGAGAATGGCAATCTTGTTATTAAAAATATATTTCGAAATTAAAAATACAAAAATTACTGATATAGTGTCAAAAATGGAAGAAAGTATTCTTCCTGGATATCTCAACTCATAAATATCTAACCAGTCAATTGGAGCATAGGCATATTGAATTAGCTTAAGAGCGTAATGAGGCATGCTTCCCCAATTAAACGAACCAGGATTTAGTGTACTCTTATTAGCATTAAAAAAATCTTTCCATTCTCCTCCCTCAGGGAAACTTATATCATACACTTGAGATAACATAGCCCGTTCATCAGGATGAAAAAGTGTTCCATTGTCCCAATTAATACCGTACAATCTAACTAATAAAGTGAAAAAAATTATTAGAAAAAGAATGCTCGTAGTTGATTTTTTTTGCAAGTAACTTCTAATGTGCATAATTATTATCTAATATTTTATTTGTATTCTTATTCAAAAACAATTCTATAAACAAAAATTACTTTGAAGAAAATTACTTTCAAGAAATCAACACTCGACAATGGATTAAGAATCCTAACTAATCAACTACCATACACAAATTCTGTGGGTATAATTTTTCTGGTGGGGTGCGGCTCTAGGCATGAAACTGAGGATATAGCTGGAGTATCTCACTTAATAGAACATGTTTTATTTAAAGGCACAAAAGAAAAAACAACGCCAAAATTGATATCCTCTGTTGTTGAGGATGTTGGAGGCTCAATTAATGCTTTTACAGATAAAGAAGTTACAGGCTACTGGTGTAAAATACCGCTCGAAAACTATAATGAAGGTATATCTTTATTTGTTGATATGTTTCAAAATTCTCTATTTAGGGATAATGATATAGAGAAAGAAAAAAAAGTTATATATGAGGAAATACGTTCTTTCTATGATTCACCAAGCAGTTACGTAAACTTATTATTAGAAAGCTTACTTTGGCCAAACCATCCCATGGGTAGAGATATTGCAGGAAGTGTAGATTCAGTAAATAATATCTCCAAAAACTCTTTACTGTCATTTTTCAATAGTAAGTATGTTCCATCCAATACAGTCATTTCTGTAGTAGGTAATATTCAACACAGTAAAATAGTTGATGAAATTTCTAAAAATTTTCATAATTATACTGGAGTAAATAAAGATTTTATGGAGATATTAACTCCAGAACTAAACAAGGATTCAAGATTAAGTCTTATCAATAAAAAGACTGAACAAATCCATCTAAATCTTGGCTTTCCTGGAATAAATTATTTGGACGATAAAAAATATTCTCTATCTCTTCTCTCAGTTATTCTTGGAGAAACCATGGGAAGCAGATTATTTGAGGAGGTTAGAGAATCAAGAGGTTTAGCGTACGGTATTTCGTCTAATGTACAATATTTTTCGGATACAGGGTCAGTTATTATTGACTCCGCAGTTGAACCAAAGAATATTCATGAAACAGTTAAGGTTATCCAAAATGAGCTTGAAAAAATAAAAGAAAATGTTACTGAGAAAGAAATAGAAAAAGCAAAAAAATATACTATAGGAAAAATGCATATGAGGCTTGAAGATACAATGTCTATCACCAACTTTTTAGGTTTTCAAGAAATCATATCAGGTAAAATTCAAACTGTTGAAGAAATAACAAAAAATATTAATAAAGTAACAAAATTTAGTATAGAAAAAGTAGCAAATGACATTTTCAAAAAAAACAAAATGCTATTTTCTGTTATTGGCCCTTTTGATAAAGAAGCGGAAAAGTCATTAAATAGTTTTTTACAATAAAATCACTTAATTCTGTTTTAAATTCTCTTTGTTCGACATAAAATTAATATGTAATCTAAATATATGATTACAAGACAAGCACCTCCAATAAATTTTAAATGGCAAGCAAATAGTATAAAAAGCTTAAGAAAGCATCTAAAACTTTCGCAGACAGCATTATCTAGAGAGCTTGGAATAAGGCAACAAACTATTAGTGAGTGGGAAAATGGGATGTATCAACCAAGAGGAGCATCTGTTACTATTCTTACACTATTAGCAGTAAGTTCAAACTTCCCATTTGAATCTGAAAATAATGAAGAAAATATGAAGCCTTTATTAAACAAAAGGTATAGGCCAATTAGATCGTCAGATAATTCTCCGGTTCAAAGAAATTTTCCTAATGTAAACTCAAATAGACTAACACATGAAGCTACTGAAGCTGCAAATAATTTGAACACAACGCCTTCTAATAGTCTTAAGTATTCAGATACTGACATGAATATTTTTCCATCAAACGATACAGAAGTACCTATGTGAATAACGGTGAAATGCTGTGCCAACTAAAGAATGTCTATTCTGTGAAATAATTGAGGGCAAGATTCCCTGTACAAAAATATTCGAGAATGAAAAAATTTTTGCTTTTAATGATATAAAACCAGTCGCCAAAAAACATGTTTTAATTATTCCAAAAAAACATATGGAAAACGCAGGAGATAGAAAGCATATAAAAATTTTAGGCGAATTAATGTTATCGACTAATATAATAGCAAAAAAACTAGATATTTTTAACTCTGGATATAGAATCATTAATAATCAAGGTAAAGATTCCGGTCAAATAGTTGACCATATTCACTTACATCTTATAGGTGGAGAGCCTCTAAAAGAAATAAATTAATATTAAATTTATCTTTATAGGGGCTAAAGTTATTTGCAAGACTCAATTATGATTGGCATAATAATCACTATAATGTTTAAATTTAAACATAAACATTTGAATATTATAGATTTAGAAACATTAATATAAGGAAAGGAGTGGGCTATTGCACCCTTTTGCATATCTTGCCCCAACCACCGTAAAAGAAGCTGTTGAAGTGCTTAATAAATATGGAGATAAAGCTAGACCTTTGGCTGGAGGAACAGACCTACTAGTAAAAGCCAGAGCAAATGTATGGGATTTAGATGCGGTTGTAGATGTGAAAAACATTCCAGAATTAAATAAAATTAATTTTGACAGTGAAGGCTTAACAATTGGAGCATCTGTTGCATGCTGTCATATTTATGAAAATGAACAAATATGTGATGAGTATGAAGGCATAGTTGACGCAGCTTCAATTATAGGAGGCATTCAAATACAATCTAGAGCAGGCTTAGGTGGGAATCTATGTAATGGAGCCCCTTCTGCTGATGGCATTTGCCCCCTAATAGTCAATAATGCTATAGCAATTATTGAAGGACCAAATGGGAAAAGAGAAGTTTCTGTTGATGATTTTTGTACCGGTCCCAGTAAAACAATTTTAGAAAATGGCGAGCTTCTTGTAAGTATTTTCTTACCAAAACCTAAAGAAAATTTTGGTTCTGCATACACAAGATTCATACCTAGAAATGAAATGGATATAGCAGTTGCAGCGGTTGCAGCATCTGTGAAATTAAGTCCAGATAAAAATATAATCGAAGATGCAAAAATTGCATTAGCTTCAGTTGGGCCAACTCCTATAGTTGCAGAAGATGCTGCAAAAAGTCTTATTGGTGGCACTATTAGTGACGAGCTAATAAATAATGCTGCTTCTTTAGCAAAAAATGCTGCTACTCCTATTACTGATATGAGGGGAACTATAGAACAAAGAAAAGATCTTGTAGAAGTTCTAACTAGGAGAATGATAACCAAATCAATTGAAAGAGCTAGAGGTTAAAAAATGTCAAGTTCAAAAATAAATAAAGTTCAGATAAGCACTAAAATTAATGGTCAAGATTACGACTTATTAATTCCACCATACATGAGTCTTCTAGACACACTTAGAGAAATTGTTGGATTAACAGGTACAAAAGAAGGGTGTCTCGACGGTAATTGTGGGGCTTGTACAGTAAATGTAGATGGAAGAATTGTTGATTCCTGTTTAGTTTTAGGCCCTGAAGTTAATGGTAAAGATGTTAATACCGTAGAAGGTATGGCAACCCCCGAAGGGTTACATCCTTTGCAGCAAGCATTTTTAGAAGAAGCCGCATTACAGTGCGGTATTTGCACTCCTGGATTTCTTGTTTCTGCAAAAGGCTTATTAGATAACGAGCCTTCACCAAGCGAAGAAAGAATTAGACATTGGCTAGCAGGTAACCTTTGTAGGTGTACAGGTTATGACAAAATTATCAAAGCTGTACAAAAAGCTAGTAAATAAGTTCATTTTAAAATAATAGATTAGAAGTTATTACAGGAATAGGAGAAATTTTATGGTTGCAACTTTTGAACCAAAAAAAGACTATAAAGTAGTTGGTACAAGACCAATAAGGCACGATGGATACGATAAAGTCACAGGTAAAGCAATATACGGTGCTGATTTTAAGTTACCTGGCCTTATTTGGGGTGCCGTAGCTAGAAGTCCTCACGCTCATGCTAATATTATCTCTATTGATACCTCCGAAGCAGAAAAAATGGATGGAGTTCTTGCAGTAATCACACATAAAGATATGCCAAAAGCTGAAAGTAAAATGGTTGACCTTGGTGAAGGAAGTGTAAATTTTAAGTGGGCTTCAGAAAAGCTTATGGCTAACAAAAAAGTTATTTATAAGGGTCATCCTGTAGCAGCAATTGCCGCTATTGATAGAAATATAGCCGAGGAAGCAGCAAGAAAAATTATTGTTAAATACGAGATATTAGAATCTGTTACAAATGTTGTAGATGCTATGAAAGAAAATGCACCTATAATTCTTGAAGATCTAATTGGTGATGACCTTGGAGAGAAAGTTCATGATACAAATATGTCTGAACATATAAGGCATGACTTTGGAGACGTAGAAAAATCTATGAAAGATTCGGATCATACATTTGAAGGCGAATTTAACATGGAAATGGTTCATCAAGGATATATAGAGCCTCACAATGCAACAGCTGTGTGGAATGAAGATGATCAAATTAAGATATGGACTAGTACCCAAGGAGCCTTTCCTGCTAGAACTCAGATAGCTGGAATATTACAAGTTAATGTTTCTCAAGTAAAAGTAACGCCATTAGAAATTGGTGGTGGTTTTGGTGGTAAAATCCCGGTTTATTTTGAACCAATCGCAGCAATATTGTCGAAAAAATCCGGCCGACCTGTAAAAATGGTTATGGAAAGAACAGCTATTTTTGAAACTACTGGGCCAACACCTGGAGGCAAAATAAAAATCAAATTGGGTGTTAATAACGATATGAAAATAAACTCAGCTATAAGTGAAATATGGTTTGAGGCAGGAGCAAATCCTGGCGGAATGATTGGTCCTGCTGCAATGTGTATTTATGCCCCTTATAACATCGAAAATATGAGGATCGATGCGTGTGATATCCTAGTTAATAAACCAAAAATAGCAGCCTATAGAGCACCTGGTTCACCGCAAGTTGCTTTTGCTATGGAGTCATTGATAGATGAATTATGTGATAATTTAGATTGGAACTCACTCGATTTTCGTATGAAAAATGCATCTAAATCAGGTACAAGGAGAGGTGATGGAGTAAGATTTTCAAAAATTGGATTAGAGGAAGTTTTATCTGCTGCAAAAGCTTCTAACCACTGGAATTCTCCCTTAGGAAATCCACTCCCAGGAATAAAAAGAGGGAGAGGTTTAGCAACTGGATACTGGTTTAATATTGGCCTAAAATCAGCTGCAAACTTAGCTGTTAACAGCGATGGTACTGTAATACTAACTGAAGGTTCTACAGATATTGGGGGGTCAAGGGCCTCCATGGCTATGCACGTAGCTGAAGTTTTAGGAATAGATGCACATGACGTCAAACCAAATATAGTTGATACTGATTCTATCGGATTTACCGATGTTACCGGTGGCTCCAGAACAACATATGCTACAGGATACGCCTGTTGGGAAGCTGCAAATAATTTAGTTAATGAGCTCAAGAAAAGAGCATCTATTTTGTGGGATGTAAACTCAGAGGAAATCTCATTTAACGATGGTGTTTTTAGTCATAATAATGAAGAAAAAATTATTTCATTCAAAGATTTAGCTAGTAAATTGGGGGATCTCGGAGGACCAGCAACTTCTACAGGTAGCGTAGACTTGTCTTCTGCTGGTGATGGATTTGGTATGCATATAGTAGATGTAGATATTGATGTTGAAACAGGAAAAACAGATGTTATAAGATATACAGCTATCCAAGATGTTGGTACTGCCATCCATCCATCATATGTTGAAGGGCAACTTCAGGGAGGAGCAGTTCAAGGTATCGGATGGGCGCTAAATGAAGAATATTATATGTTAAATGATGGTTCTATGGCTAATTCAAGTTTTCTTGATTACCGCATGCCAACATCATTAGATCTGCCAAAAATTGATACTATACTTGTGGAGGTTCCAAATCCATTGCATCCTTATGGTGTAAGGGGAGTTGGTGAAGTTCCAATTTGTCCACCTATACCTGCAATAGCAAACGCTATCAAAAATGCTATAGGAGTCAGACTTTATGATACTCCTATGAATGCAGGCAGAATAATTGACAGTTTAAGATAGGAATATTTTAAACTTATTTAACAACTTTATTGTAAAATGGAAGCATAAGAACTCTAATAATTAAGGAAAAATGATGGTTGCTACTCATGAAAATAAAAGTAAATATAATGTTATTGGTAAGTCTCCTATAAGACACGATGGTGTTGATAAAGTAACGGGGAGAGCTACATATGGAGCAGATATCAAAGTTCCAGGATTGATATGGGGAGATGTTCTTAGAAGCCCTCACCCTCACGCAAGAATACTTAGCATAGATACTTCAAAAGCTGAAGCTATGGATGGAGTGTTTGCCGTAGTAACAAACAAAGATTTTCCAAATGTTGAAGAAAAAGAAGTTTCTACAGGTGAAGACGTCGTTAATCTTAAACGAGACCAAGCAAACATTATGGCTTTAGATAAAGTTCATTATAAAGGTCACGTAATTGCAGGTGTAGCAGCAATTGACCGTAATACTGCTCAAGAAGCTGTAAAAAATATTGAAGTAAAATATGAAATCTTAAAACATATTTCAGATGTTGATTCTGCCATGGCCAAAGACGCACCTATTATCCTAGAAAGCTTGGTTGGTGATCATTTAGGAGAAAATGTACCTGATACAAACATCGCAAAAATATTTAGACATGAGTTTGGAGATGTTGAAGAAGCCTTTAAGAACTCTGATTGTGTTGTCGAAAGAACTTTTACCATGTCCATGATACACCAAGGATATATTGAGCCTCATAACGCTACTGCTGTGTGGGGACAAGATGGTAAGATAAATCTTTGGGCAAGTACTCAAGGTTCCTTCGGTGTTAGGGCTCAAACTTCAGGCATGCTAGGAATTCCAGAATCAAATATTCGAGTAAATTATGTTGAAATTGGTGGAGGTTTTGGTGGAAAAACTAAAGTATATCTTGAGCCAATAGCCGCATTATTATCTAAAAAATCAGGTGGGCGACCTGTTAAGCTCGTAATGGANCGATCTTCAGTATTTGAAGCTACTGGACCAGCTCCCGGCGGTAAAGTTAGAATGAAAATAGGTGCAAATAAAAACGGAAAAATTACTGCTGCCGAGACCGATATAATGTTTGAATCAGGAGGATATCCTGGATCTGCTGTTACGGCTGGTAGTATATGTGTTTTTGCTTGCTATAATCTTACTAATTCAAAAATCACTGGATATGATATTTTAGTTAATAAGCCAAAATCTGCAGCTTACAGAGCTCCAGGTTCTCCCCAAGTTTCATTTGCTATTGAATCAGTAATTGATGAAATTTGCGAAAAATTATCAATAGATAAATTACAATTTAGAATTGATAATGCCAGTAAAGAAGGTACAAGAAGAGGTGATGGAGTTAAATTTATACGAATTGGTTTAGAAGAATGTTTAGAAGCAGTTAAAAGTTCTGAGCACTGGAACTCTCCCTTAGGAGAAGCTCCTAAAGGAAAAGCTAGGGGCAGAGGACTTGCTACAGGATATTGGATGAATGGAGGCGGTAAATCAACTTGCGACTTAATGCTTAATGATGATGGTAAGGTCACATTGAACGAAGGTTCTGCAGATATCGGGGGAACAAGAACTTCTATATCTATGCAAGCAGCGGAAGTATTAGGAATACCGGTTGAAGACTTTCATCCAAGCGTACCGGATACCGATAGTATCGGTTTTACCGGTGTTACTGGAGGATCTAGAACTACTTATGCAACAGGCCTTGCGGCATATAATGCTGCGCAAAAATTGGTAGAAGAGCTAAAAAATAGATTATCCATTATCTGGGAAGCTAATGTAGACCAAATTAATTTTTCAAAAGGGACTTTTTCATTTGAAAGTGAATCTATTCATATTCAAGACTTAGCCGGAAAATTAGATCCATCTGGTGGGCCAGCAACATCAACAGCATCTGTTAATCTTGATTCTGCAGGGAATGCTTTTGGTGCTCATATTTGTGATCTTGAAGTGGATCTAGAAACAGGTAAAACAGATGTTATAAGATATACTGCAGTTCAAGATGTTGGAACTGCTGTTTATCCAAAGTACTGCGAAGGTCAAATTCAAGGAGGAGTAGTCCAAGGATTAGGATGGGCTCTAAATGAAGAATACTTCATTACCGAAGATGGTGTGATGGCAAATAAATCATACCTTGATTATAGAATGCCAACCTCATTAGATATGCCTATGATTGACGCAATAATGGTAGAAGTTCCAAATCCACTACACCCTTTTGGTGTTAGAGGAGTTGGTGAAGTTACTCTAGCCCCTCCACTTGCTGCTGCAGCATTAGCTGTAAAGGAAGCAACAGGAAAAAGGCACTTCGATCTTCCTGTAAAACCTGGAAGAATAATGGATCTTTATAAATCATAAAACCTAATGGCAATTGTATTTGTACCATATGCACTAAGAAAATATTGCGAGGATAAAAATATTGTTGAAATCTCCGCAACAAATTTAGGCGAGCTAATAGATAATTTAGAAATACGTTATCCGGGAACAAAAGCTCATATCATTGAGGATGGAGCTATTAAACCAGGTGTTGCCGCAGTTGTGAATCATACTACAAATAGAAAAGGCCTTCTAGAAAAAATTGATGATGATAGTGAAATACATTTTATAAATGCTGTTTCTGGAGGAATATATTGAAACAAAAAAAAGTACATTTTGAAGATGGTTTAATTTTTGATTCAGAAGCAAAAAAAAATATCTCAAATCATATTAGTTATTTTTTAAAAACTTTAGACCCTTACGTTGATAAAGATGGTACAGAAGGTACGCCATCTAGAGTTGCTAAAATGTATGATGAATTATTATCTGGATATGCAACCGATATAAAAAAATTATTAAATAATGCATTATTTGAAGTTCAGTATGATGAAATGGTAGTTGTAAAAGATATAGATTTTTTTTCTTTATGTGAACATCACATGCTGCCATTTCATGGGACTGTCAGCGTTGGTTATCTTCCAAATAATAAAGTTATTGGCCTTTCTAAAATACCTAGGCTTGTGGATATGTTTTCAAAAAGATTGCAAGTTCAGGAAAGAATGACTCAACAAATAGCTCATGCCGTAGATAAATTAATTTCACCAAAAGGTGTTGGTGTTGTCGTTGAAGGAAAACATTTATGTGCTGCAATGAGAGGTGTAAAAAAACCAAATGTTATGATGAGTACAAGCGCATTATTAGGAGTATTTAAGAAAGATCATAGTTCTAGAGAAGAATTCTTAAATCATATAAAATGAATATATTGAATAAAACCGTACTCATTACAGGTTCAAGTCAAAGAATCGGTAAAGAAATTGCATTGTTTTTTGCCAGCAAAAATGCAAACACAATAATTCATTATAATAATTCAAAGACAGAAGCTTTTAAAACTTACGATGAGATAAAGTCAATTAATTCAGATTCAATGATTGTAAAATCTGATCTTCAATCAGTAAGTGAAAATATAAATTTAATAAAAAAAATAATCGATGAATTTGGTCATATAGATATTATAATAAATAATGCTTCAATTTTTAATAAAATAAATTTAAAAGATACAACCCCTGAAATATGGGATAAACATCTTAATATCAATTTAAGAGCCCCTTTTATCTTATCTCAAGAATTAAAAAAACACTTAGGTAATAATCCTGGAAAAATAATTAATCTTAATGATTGGAAAACAACAAGAAAATCTCGTTTCGCTTACGGAGTTTCTAAATACTCTTTATCAGGATTAACAAAAAGTTTAGCTCTTGAATTAGCTCCATCAATACAAGTAAATGAAATAGCTTTAGGAGCTATATTGCCTCCATCAGACACAAAAGTAAATGATTATAATAAATCAAGTATTAGTTTTGGTCCTTCAAAAAGAATGGGCAAATTAAATGAAATTACAAATGTGATAGATATGTTAATTAATAATGATTACATAACGGGAGAAACCATTAATATAGATGGAGGAAGGCACTTAACATAATGAATGACAAAATAAATATAAAAAACCTAGTTGCTTATGCTATTATAGGTATCAATTCATGGGAAAGACAAACAAAGCAAAAAATTGAGATTGATATAGAAATCGAATCTGATTTAAGTCAAGCTATGCAATCTGATGACATAAATGATACTGTAAACTATAGAACAATAAGTAAAAAGATAATGGAGCATGTAGCCAGCTCGGAATACTACTTGGTAGAAAAACTAGCCAATAAACTTATAGAAATTTGCTTTAATGAAGATCAAAATTGTATTTCTGTAAAAATGACTATTAGAAAACCAGGAGCTGTAAGATTTTCTGAATCTGTTGGGGTAACCATTATGAGAAAAAGAAATGAAAAATGAAAAATTTTACGCTCTAACAATAGTGGGTGGTAAGGGAGAAAGATTAAAACCATTAACAGATAATCTTCCTAAACCAATGGTAAAAATAAATGGTATCCCAATAATTGAACACCAAATTAATTGGATGAAATCACAAGGAGTAACAGATATTATTTTTTTGTGTGGATATCTAGGGAAAAAAATTCAAGATCATTTTGGCGATGGATCTAAATTTGGAATTAATGCAAATTATTATTTTGAAAAATCTCCCTTGGGAAGAGGAGGAGCTATAAAAAAAGGCCTAGATATGATTCCTGATAATACTAATGTTTTAGTTACAAATGGAGATATAATTACTAATCAAGAAATTGAGCCAATGGTAAAATCTCATATTAAGAATAATGTCATTTGCACATTAATGCTTGTTCCTTATAAAAGCCAATACGGAGTAGTAAATAGTGAGAAAGATGGCTATATAAATAGTTTCATTGAGAAAGGTAATCTCCCTTATTGGATTAACGCAGGAGTTTATATTATGGACTCATCTATCAAAAATTTGCTCCCTGATATCGGAGACCATGAAAATTCAACATTTGTTTCATTATCTAAAAAAAGAAAGCTCTTTGGATTTAAGTCAGAAAAATTATGGAATAGCATAGAAAGTATGAAAGATCTTTATGAAATAGAAGAAAAAATTATTAAGGGAGATTTAATAACTTAAGAACAATCTAATGCTTGATTTGAAAAAGGATTTTCAAAGCTTTCAATCTTAACACCAAAACACCCTATATATTTTTTACCACTCTTATCTGAACCATAGTATCCACCAATATATTTACTAAATTCTTCTCTAATTTTTTCATTAAAAATAGATGGAGATATAAAAGTATTTCTTTTAAGATTACCTATATGAAAATGGAGATGGGTAGTAGCTTCGTTTTTTCCTTTAAGTGCTTCATAAGAAGCATTGGGTGGTACAAAAAAATATGCCAATATATCTCCTTTAGAAACCTCTTGCCCTTCATCAACTAATATAAAATTCTCATAAAAACTGTCAACGGGTTCTTCAATAAAAGGCTCTATACTATAGTTTGCAAAAATTTCTTCGTTATTATCATCTTTAGCAAAAATTAAGTTAATTTCATAACCATGATGATAATTTTGGGGAGTTTTTATTTCTTTCTTTTTTATCACACTGTGAATCTTACCGTCAGCAATCGCATATACTGGAGGATAATCTGATGGTATGGAATTATCATATAATTTAGTCCATTTTTTATTTTCATCTGCATACAGTACGTGAATACCTAAATGTGGATTATTGTGGCCTTGACCTCTAGCAGGTTGTGTTTGATAAACCGTTTCATCAATAGATACAGGAAATTGATCTGTAGGATTTAATGAAAAACTGTTTAAGTTTGGGAGATTACTTTTTTCAGAGCTGCAAGAAATAATTAAAATAGAAAAAACTATTAGAAATAAAAATTTCTTCATTATTTATTTTCAGAAGTCATCAAATATTGAAGTAGGTCACTATTAGGATCTAAAATGATTGTTGTTTCTTCGTCCAAAAACTTTTCATACGCTTCAAGAGTTCTTCTGAACTCATAAAATTCTGGGTCTTTTTCAAGTGCTTCAGCTAATATATTTATGGCTTGTTCTTCTGCCTCTCCGTATAATCTTGCCGATGTACCTTCTGCACTCTTTAGAATAACATTTACTTGTCTATCTACATCTGCTCTAATTTCAGCATCTTTTTGTGATCCTTCTGCACGAAGCCCACTTGCAATTCTTTCTCTTTCAGCTTCCATTCTTAGAAATACGCTCGTTTCTATATCAGGGGGGAAATCAGCTCTTTTTATCCTGACATCTACTATTCTAATTCCGTATATATCTTCTATATCGGTTGTATATGTTATAGAAAATTCACTGAGAGATTCAGGCATAGGATTACTTACTAGCAAATCAACTTCTTGTTGTAATGCAGGTCTGCCCCGTTCTCTATCTGTCAAACTTTCATCAATAAAAATTTCTATCGCATCATGATTTATAGATCCATAGGTTTCAAGAACAGATTCTCTAGAAACTTCAATTCTGTTGCTAGCTTCTGTTACTCTATGCATAATATCTTCTCGTTTTTCAGAAATCACTTCTTCTTGTAAATCTAAAGCCACTTCTTGTCTTAGTTGAGCATTAACAATATCACCTACCCTGGATGCAGCACCAACTTCGTTCCTCAAGCTTTTATAAAATTGGAGTGGATCAACTATTCTATATCTAGCATATGAATCAATAACTAAATTTCTCTTGTCTGCTGTTAATATTGACGCAGGAGCTGCGTCAACTCTTAATAATCTATTATCAAATTTGATTACTTGCTCTGCAAAAGGTGTTTTAAACTTCAAGCCAGGGTTGGAAGATGTTTTCTGATACTCTCCAAACCTGGTTACAATAGCTATTTGAGTTTGATCTACAACATAAGCAATTTGAGGAACAATGATGAACAACGCTATAACAAATATAATTACTAAATTTCTTTGATTCATTATTGTATTCCTCCTGAATTAGCACCATCGATAGGTAAAAATGGAAGAACAGAACTATCATCAAGAATAAATTTTTTAATACCTGGCAATATTGATTCCATTGACTCAAGATATAATCTTTTCTTAGTCACATCTGGAGAATTTACATAACCTTCTAAAATAGCATTAAAACCATCGGCTTCACCTTGAGCCTTAGCAATTCTTCCTTCTTTGAAACCTAGCGCAGCCTCCGTAATTTGTGCAGCCTGACCTAAAGACCTAGGTATTTCTGATGCTTGATATGCTTCT
>PAOV01000006.1 GCA_002708145.1 Chloroflexota bacterium | reverse complement strand
TTGTTTGGTCTTCTGGTCCCGATTCCAAGCTTTTCAAGCTCTACATTCTCCAATGATGAAAAAGGTTGCCGATTAATATAATTTGGATTAGCCTTAACTCTAATGTAATTGTCTGTTAGACCGCTATTTCTATTTTTACCTTCCCATAATACAGATTTTATCTTGCCAAAATTAGATTGCCTGAAGCTAATAAATTGCTTATCGATAATATTCCTTAATTCACTTGAGCGTTTAGATTTTATTCTTGGATCAAGTTGATTTTTCAAAAAAGCAGCTGATGTACCTTCTCGTTTAGAATAGGGAAAAACATGAGCATCAGATAAAATTATTTGTTCAATTGTTTCTATTGTTTCATTATGACTGTAATCATCTTCCCCAGGAAAACCAGAAATAATATCTGTTGTGATAGCAGATTCTGGTATTTGATTTTTTACCATTTGACAACACTTAATAAAATCTTCTTTAGTATATGTCCTTCTCATTGATTTTAGTATTTTATTACTGCCACTTTGTAAAGGAATATGAAAATGAGGGCAAAGTCTACCCTTACCCTGGTTATTCCATAGTGATAATAATTTTTCCGAAAATTCAGATGGCTGAATAGAAGAAATTCTCAATCTTTTTACATCGGTGTATTCTAATATAGATTTTATTAAATCAATCAAATTTGTATCCATTAAATCAAAGCCGTATGAACCTAATTGAGTTCCTGTAAGTATAATTTCTGGACATCCTTGATTTACAAAATAATTAATATTAGTAATTATTTTTTCCTTTGGAATACTACGTTCTCTCCCTCTAACTTTTGGAACTATACAATACGCGCAAACTTGATCACATCCTTCTTGAATTTTTATTGAAGCGCGAGTTCTACCTAATAAAGAATCCGAAGTATAATCAATATCATTTTCTAAATTATTTATTTCTTCATAACCTAGAGTGGAAGAAACTATTGAAAATAATTGATTTTTTTTTGAATTTGGGATCACTAAATCAACAGAAGGCATACCTTCTAAATCTTTATATGATCTTTCAGGGTAGCAACCTGCAGCAACTACTAAGGCTTTAGGAAATCGCCTGCGTGCCTTATTTAACGCTTGCCTAGCTTTTCTATCAGCGACATGAGTAACTGTACACGAATTCAATATAAATAGATCTGGAATTTCTGAGGTTTTTGATAGCTGATAACCATTGTTAATAAGTTGATTAGAAATTGCTTGGCTATCAGCAGTATTGAGTTTACACCCATGGGTTTCAATTAAAAATTTCATATTTACACAAGTTTATAATCATAAAATTTTATTATAAAGAATTAAATTAGTGTAAATCTATTGGAGAATTGGAAATTAATAATTGTTATACTCGAAAATATAAATTAATATGGAGAAAAAATTAATGTCACAAAAAGTAATGGTAACTGGTTTGGGCCTTGTCACACCAATAGGTAATCAAGTTGATACAACTTGGAAAAATCTAATTAATGGAAAATCAGGGATTGATTATATAAGCTCTTTTGACACTCAAGAATATGAGACCAAAATTGCTGCCGAGGTAAAGGATTTTAACCCTAGTCAAATATTAGGAAGAAAAGAATCTAAAAGATTAGATAGATTTGCTCAATTTGCTTGTGTTGCATCAAAGGAAGCTGTAAATAATTCAGGATTAGATATTGAAAATGAAGATGCTACAAGAATAGGTGTAATTATTGGTAGCGGTGTAGGAGGAATTATTACAATTACAGAGCAGCATAAAGTAATGTTGAATCGTGGTCCTAAAAGGGTAAGTCCATTTTTAGTCCCAATGATGCTAGGTGATATGGCATCCGGTCAAGTTTCTATGATGCTAGGAGCAAAAGGCCCAAATTTCTCCACAGTTTCTGCATGTGCTACTGGTGCAGACTCAATTGGCGAGGCTTACGAAATGATTAGAAGAGGAATTATAGATGTTGCTATAGCTGGAGGTACGGAAGCAGCTGTTTGCCCCATAGGAATAGCTGGATTTAATTCTTGTATGGCGCTTTCTACTCAAAATGACAACCCTCAATCCGCTTCTAGACCATTCGATAAAGAAAGAGATGGATTTGTACTAGGAGAAGGAGCTGGCATAATTATACTTGAAACAAAAGATCATGCATCCAAAAGAGGTGCAAATATTATTGCTGAATTAATTGGATATGGAGCATCAAGCGACGCCCACCATGTGACGCAACCTCATCCTGAAGGAGAAGGAGCTAGCCGAGCTATGGAAATGGCCTTAGAATTAAGCAAAACTAATATTAATGAAATAAATTATATAAATGCCCATGGAACATCTACGCCATTGAATGATAAGTTTGAGACTATCAGTATTAAAAATACCTTTAGAGATTATGCTTATAAAACTCCGATCAGTTCAACTAAGTCAATGACAGGACATCTTTTAGGGGCTGCAGGAGCGATTGAATCTGTAATCAGTATTTTATCAATGAATCATTCCGTAATACCTCCTACAATCAATTATGAAAATCCTGACCCAGATTGTGACTTAAATTATGTTCCTAATGAATCAATAGACTCAGATATTTCAAAAGTAATGACTAATTCTTTAGGTTTCGGAGGACATAACTCTAGCTTGATTTTTGGGAAGGTATAGTAAATTTTGGATAATAAATGGGTACTAAGATCATATCCCAAAGAAGGATTTTTCTTAAATCTTAATTTATATAAATTAAATATACCTTTCCATATTGCAAGTAAAATTTTTTGGAATCGAGGACTAAAATCTACTGATGAAATTAAAGATTTTATTGAAATTAATCACTTAAATATCAAATCAGAATTTAAGCAGATGCAAATTGCAATAAATAGAATCAATGAAGCATTATCTAATAACGAAAAAATTGGTGTTTTTGGAGATTTTGATGTCGACGGATTATCAGGTACAGCCATAATAATTAGGCTTATTGAAAATTTCTCTGGAAAAATTTATCCATTAATTCCAAAAAGAGAAGTAGATGGACATGGATTGACTAAAAAATTTATCGATGCTTTTAATGAACTTGATGTTAAACTAATTATAACTGTTGATACTGGTTCAACATCAATAAATGAGATTGATTATGCAAATTCTCTAAAAATAGATACAATCATTACCGATCATCACCTCAATGAAGGAAAGCAACCTAATGCGCATGCAATAATAAACCCTCATGAAAATACGGAAAGAAAAAATAAAAACGATTATTCTGGCTCAGGGGTTGCATATAAATTAGCAGAAGAATTTTATAAATTTAATAAACTTGAACTACCTGAATATTTTACCTGTTTAGCAGCTTTAGGAACAATTTCTGACCAAGTGTCATTAAAATCTGAAAATAGAAAAATAGTTTCGGAAGGACTTAAGGCCCTAGGAAAAACAAATTTACCGGGATTAAGGGAACTTTTTAATATTTCAAGAGCAAATAATAATTCAGTTAAGATAAATTCAGAATTTATATCATATTATGTGGCACCTAGATTGAATGCACCAGGTAGATTAGGAGATTCAGAGCCTAGCTTACAACTCTTAATTAGTAACGATGTCACAGAATCAAAATTATTAGCTAATAGAATTAATATTCAAAACGAAGATAGAAAAAAATTTAGTAACCAGGCATGGTCTCTAGCGCTTCCATCTATTGAGCAACAAAAAGATGATCTGATCATATCAATTAATTTATCCAATTTCCCTTTAGGTATTCTTGGCCCAATTGCTGGAAAAATTTGTGAATATACATCAAAACCTGCTATCGTATATAAAATTGATTCGGGTTTGGTAAAAGCATCATGTAGATCTAATGAAAAATACGATTTATTTCAAGGCTTATCTCATTTTTCAAATATTTTCCAACGATTTGGCGGTCATAAACGAGCAGCAGGATTCACATTAAAAGAAGATTTGCTAGATAATTTTTTAACACAGATAAAAAATAATGCATTTTTGTCTGAATTATCTATTGAAAGTAATAAAAAAATTCAAATAGATACAGAAATTGAAGTGTCAGACTTGACTCCATCTTTATGGAAATTTATAGATATGCTAGAACCATTTGGAGTAGATAACCATGAACCTGTTTTTCTATTAAAAAATGTCTTACCTATTGATTTACAAAAAGTAGGTAAAGAAAAAAATCATATTAAGATAAATATTAACAGAAATGGGGAAAAAATTAACGCAATAGGTTTTAACTTGGCTGAAAAAATTTATAAAAATAAACTTATTGACATTGTTTTTACCTTGAAAACAAATATCTGGAGGGAAAAAGCTAATTATCAATTAAATCTTATTGATATCAAAGAATCAAAGGAGTAATGTTTTTTATTTATTTGACCTTAAATCTTACTCTTGCAAAAATATAGGGTAATGAAACGGAAAGAACGATAATAGCTATTATATGTGCTTCCTGCAATCCAAGAAACTTTACATCATCTAATCTCAAAAATTGGATAAAGAACCTGCCAATTGAATACCAAGTTAAATATACCCACCAAATAGAGCCATCAGGCGTAAGTTTACCTCTTAGTTTACTTATCACATATAGACCAATCATATTCCATATCATTTCGTAAACTACTGCAGGATGTACAGGCCTCTCTGGATCTCCATAAAATCTCTCTGCGCCAATTCTTGCAGGGCTATCAGGGTGGGTAAAATACCAACCCCAAAAAGTATCTAAAGCTCTTGACCAATGCTCGCCATTAATAATGTCACCTACTCTACCTATAGTCTGTGCAACAAACATTGCTGGTGCTGTTATATCCATTAATTTACCAACAGATGCACCAGAATATTTTGCATATAATGCTCCACCCAACCATCCTCCAAGTATTCCACCCCATAATCCTATACCGCCAGACCAAATGGAAATGATTTTAATTGGGTCTACTGAATAGACACTCCAATAATCGATTACATGAACTAGCCTAGCACCAATAATTCCCCCAATAATACCGAATATTGCTGTGTTGTAGACCATATCTGTATCTAAATTTTCTCTTTTTGCAGCCTTACTTACCATCCATATTGCAACTGCAACTCCAACAAAACTAAGCAATCCATGCCAGCTTATGGAAATAAAACTACCAGCTACAAGATTTGGGTTAAATGGTATCTCAATGGATAGTAAATCAATCAAATTTTTAAACCTTCAAAAAATTTTTCTGTAATAATAAATTCATAATATAGATTCTTAGTCTATCAAAATTTATAGAAAAAATGAAAAAAGAATTAGAAATATTTACAAACTATTTGTCAGTTGAAAGAGGCTTTGCTTCAAATACGTTAAAAGCCTATAAAAATGATATTAATGACTTCATAGATTTTTTAGTAAAATCTCAAATAAAAAAAATATCAGAAGTTAACCACAATAATATAACTAAATATATAGAAAAATTAAATAATAAAAGTTACAAAAATTCAACAAAATCACGAAAAATAGCATCTAATAAATCATTTTTTAAATTTCTAAGATCTGAGAATTATATAACCACAAATCCATTCTCTGAATTTACTCAGCCAAAAGTGTCAAATATGATACCAGATATTCTTTCTTATGAAGAAATAGAACTACTTCTTGAGTATTCAAAAAACAATAATAATTTTCAGGGTAATAGAGACTCAGTTATGATTGAATTAATGTATGCAACAGGTATGAGAGTTTCTGAGTTAGTTAGTTTAAATTTATCAAATATATATTCAAGTGAATTACTAATTACTACATTGGGAAAAGGTGATAAGCAGAGAAATATCCCTGTTTATAGACAAGTAATAAATAATATAGAACTGTATATTAATACGTATAGAAAAAAATATGTTAAATTTGAGACTGATGCACTTTTTGTTAACAGGCTAGGAAAAAGAATGTCTAGACAAGCATTTTGGCTAATTATTAAAAATATTGCCTCTATTTCTGGGATTAATAAAAATATTAGTCCTCACATGATTAGGCATAGCTTTGCCACTCACTTACTACAGGGTGGGGCTTCATTAAAGAATGTTCAAGATCTTTTAGGTCATGCAAATATTGCTACTACTCAAATATATACTCAGCTATCCAATGAATACGTAAAAAATTCATATCAAAAATACCATCCGAGAAAATAGGAAAATAATTATGAATATTATAACAATTGAGGGTAAATTAGGATCTGGCGCTCCAGAAATTGCTAAAGATATAGCTAAAAGACTATCTTTTGATTATATCGACCGAATAATTATGGCAGAAATTGCAAAAAAAGTTAATACTTCTCTTAATCATGTTATTGAGACTGAAGAAAATGTTCATTTAGGGCTAAATAAGTTTGTAAAAGCAATACAAAAAATAATAAAAAACTCTGCATCAACAGGGATGGTTGGTGACCCTTATTTTGGACCAGATATCGAACAAATATTGAGTACTCCTTACCAAAAAATGAATCAAAATAATGAAAATTTTGATGAAGAAATGTTTATCCAAACTACTTCTGAAGTAATTGAAGATATATACTCCGTTGGAAATGCTGTAATAATTGGAAGGGGAGCTTCTGAGATCCTAAAAAATCATAAAGATGTTTTTAAAATTGGAATTGCATGCGATAAAAAAGATAGAATCAATCGTATAATTAGTGAGCAAAATATAAATAATTTTTCTGATGCAAAAAAAATTATAGAACAAGCTGATAAAAACCAAAATAATTATTACAATCATGCTTTTAGCTCTAAGCCACTAAATGTAAATTTACTTGACATTATCATAAATTCTTCCCATTTTTCTAAGGAAAATATTTCTAATTTATGTATTAGTATTGTTAAAAATAAAAATAACTTGTAGAATAAGAATATGGCAAGTAAATCTAAAAATAAAAAAAATAAAATTAAAAAAGTAAATGTTTTTAATCAATCAGTTGCTGAAAAAAAATCAAAAGAATTTGATGAAATATCTAATAAAGATACTATTGTAAATACCCCAATAAAATTAACTAAAGCAAATAAATCTATTTCAACAAAAGAAGAAATCAATCATAAATATCTACCTTATGAGCTAAAAAAAATCGGAATACTAACATCTTTAGTTGTAATTTCGCTCACAATAATTTCTTTCATAATTTGACAATAAATAAATCTGCACTAGAATCTAGATTATCTATACTTCCAAAATCCCCTGGAATTTATCTTTTTTTCAATAAGAAAAATGAAATCATTTATATTGGTAAATCAAACTCTTTGAAAGATAGAATTAGCTCATATTTTAGATCGACCAAAAATTTCTCATCAAAAACTATTGAACTTACTCTAAAAATCAGAGATTTTGAATACATCACAACAGATACCAATCAGGAAGCAATACTTTTAGAAAGCTCTCTTATAAAAAAACATAAACCTAAGTATAATATTCGTCTAAAAGACGACAAAAATTATCCTTATATAAAAGTTGATCTAAATGATCCGTTTCCAAAAATATATATTTCAAGAAAAGCATCTGACAAAAATTCAACCTATTTTGGACCTTTTGCATCAGCAGTAAGTGTAAGAAAAACTTTAAATTTACTTAATAAACTTTTTCCATACAGAACTTGTACAAAAAAAATTACAGGAACAGATTCAAGACCCTGCTTAGAGTTCCACTTAAAGAGATGTATTGCACCTTGTACAGGCTATGCAAACCAGAAAGAATATAAAACTGTTATTGACGAAGCTTCATTATTTCTTGCAGGAAATACACAAAAAGTTATGGATGAATTAAAAAATTCTATGAAAAATGCGTCAGAAAACATGAAATATGAAAAAGCAGCCTTAATTAGGGATCGTATAAAAGCTATAGAGAATATATATGAAAAACAGCAGGTCATGGGAGTTAATTTTAAAAATACAGATGTTTTAAATATTGCTAAGGATAATAACGAAGCTTGGATAGAAGTTTTTTTTATACGAAATGGTAATCTTCTTGGACGTGAGAACTTTATGATGCTTGAAACATCAGAAGAAACAACAGAAACAATAATTTATAAGTATATTGAACAATTTTATTCTCAAGCTTCTCATATACCAAAAGAAATTATTGTCCCAGAAGAATTAAAACAAAAATTCGAACTTGAAATTTGGCTAAATAAAATTAGTAATGAGAAATATAAAGTAAAAATTATAAAGCCAACTATTGGTAAAAAACTTAAAATACTAAATCTAGTAAAAAGAAATGCCCAAGAAGGATATAATCAATTCAAGGCTAAGCAAAGAACTAAAGTAAGCGAAGAAAGAAGAACGCTTTCTGAACTACAAGAAGAACTTAATCTTATATCCCCTCCTATTAGAATTGAATGCTTTGATATTTCACATATACAAGGAACAAACACTGTAGGAAGTATGGTTGTATACCAGAACGGTAAACCACTAAAATCTCACTATAGAAAATTTAAGATAAAGTCACATGATAAAAATGATGATTTTGCATCTATGTATGAAATTATAAAAAGAAGGTGTAGTTACTTGGTTGAAAAAAGTGAAAAATCTAGTTTTTCAGAAAAACCAAACTTAATTATAATTGATGGTGGTAAAGGTCAACTTTCAAAGTCATATCATGCACTTTTACAATTAGGATTATCGGATATTCCTATTATTTCTTTAGCAAAAAAAGAGGAAGAAATTTTTATACCTTTTCAAGAAAATCCTTTAATAATTGATAAAAATTCAAAATCTTTATTCCTTTTACAAAGAATCAGAGATGAATCTCATAGATTTGCTATAAGCTATCATAGATCTATGAGAAATAATAATTCAAATAAATCTATCCTTGACTCAATAGATGGAATAGGTACTAAGAAAAGACAACTATTAATAAAACATTTTGGTTCAGTCAGTAATATTAGACAAGCATCTCACACTGAAATTAGCTTACTAAAAGGCTTTTCTAAAAAATTGGCAAAAAAAGTAAAAGATAAAATATAAAATGCTATGTATAAATATCATAAAAAATAATGTAAATATTATAGAAGCTGAACGGCCAGAAATAAATCAAGCACACGAAGCTATAGTTATGGTGACAACCACAACCATATCTGAAAGAGATCGCTTCTTTCAGATTAATTCAAAATCATCAAGTTTTGTTCCTGGTTCAGAATTTGCTGGATATATTGTCGAAATTGGATCAGATGTTAGTAAATTCGATATAAATGATTTAGTAATTAATAACTCAAAATTAGAAGATAATAAAGACTTGTTTTTTGGAACAACAAAATTACCTGGTGGCCATGCTGAATATGTTAAAGTTCCTTATGCTGACAAAAGCCTTGTAAAAATTACTCCAGCTATAGAAGAAAGAGCTGTACTACTTGGAGGAGATTATTTATCAGGATTTTATACTTTAGAAAATTTTAAACAAAATTTCTCTAATTTTAATTCATTTATTGTTTATGGTTTTTACAATAGTACTATCGCAGCAATCCATTCCTTAAAAAATCAATCAAATATACAAATTTTTGCCATAGAAAAAAATTTAAAAAAAAATAAAATATTTAAAAATTTAGTGATTGAAATATTTTATTCAAAAATTCCAAAATCCGAAGTACTAATAGTTGGATTAATAGAAAATCAAAATGATCTTATTAAAATAATAAAAAAAAATAATTTCAAAAAAATTATATTTCTTGAAAAGGAATCTGCTGAATTATTTCTAGGAAAATTAGATTTGAAAAAAAATCAAGTATTCATGTCAAAATGGGCTACTACAAAAGAAATAAAAATATTGATACAAAAATTATTGACAAAAAATATTGAATTAACATCATTAGTTTCTCACGTTATTCCAATACAAGATTCTATAAATGCATATGATCTTTACAAAAATAAAAATACAACATCGGTACTTTTGAAACCTTAAATATTTATTTTATTTCTTATAATAATTTCTATAGGAGAAATTTTTGAACTACCTGTATTAACTTCTAACTCAGATCTTTTACTCCATAATGAAATCAATGCTGTATCAATATTTGAAATATTTAGCTCGGACTCAATAGTCAAATCATTAAATTGAACTTTTAATTTCGCATCTTTTAATGATGTTTTTAAGTTTTGACTAGTAATATTTTTTGAACAAACATAACTAGAAATTTGATCAAAAATAGTATAAATATGATTTAATTTGGAATCGTAATCATCGATTGAAGCAGAAGAAATATCACTGATTATAATTTTTATTTGCTCTTTAGTGTAACTACCCCCTAAAATATTAACTCTTGATGAAATTTCATTAAACAACGGAATTCTAAGTATTAAGTCTGCAATTATTTCATTAGGATTAGAAGAAGTAATTATATTTACCGCATCAGCCGTAACTCTGAGCTTGCTCTTACCCTCTAATAGTTTCCATATTTTTAATGAAGCTAATCTGTCTGTAAAAGCCCCCCCACGCTCAGACATAGACATAAGTGATGCTAAAGCAGATCTAGACACCTCTCCAGCAAAATTGTTATAAATATCCTTGATTACGATAATAGAACTCTCCAATGGATATTCTGGATAACTATATTGATTAATTTTTGGCATTATATGATTTTAATCTTTATTTAATCCCTATATTATCTTATATAAAAGATAAAAACAAGTTGTTTATACTAAAGACTTATAATATTTAATCTTTTTAACTATAAAAGCTACTAAATTTCTATAATATTTAATATTTTTAAATTAATTTATATATTTTTAAATATTCTTTATTTTATGATGGTTTTTTAGAATAAGTAATATATTTTCAACAGATAATAAATTTTAAGAAATTTATTTTTTTTATTTACTAGAGATCTTATTTTTAGTGTTATAATTAGTTTGTAATGCTTTGTAATTTTACTTCATAATTTGTACTGAAGCATAAAAACAACTTTATAAAGGTATTTATATAGTGACAAAATTATTCATAAGTGCTAAATTTTTTTATTATGATTATTAAAAATATTGATATTTTTCATGCTTCTGATGGAGCAAGAAATAACTTATTCATAGAAATTACAACTAAAGATGGAATTACTGGTACTGGTGAATGTTATTCTATTGGGCCTGATAAATCTGTTATTTCATTTATAGAAGAAATAAAACCATGGTTTATTGGCGAGGATCCAAAAAGAATAGAATGGCTTTTACGTCGAGCAAAAAATAATCTTAGGTTCCCACTCGGACAAGTGGGATGGTCTGCTCTTTCTGGTATTGATATAGCATTATGGGACATTCTAGGAAAAGATACCAATCAACCTGTATATTCTTTATTAGGCGGAGCAACTAGAAATAAAGTCAGAGTGTATCATGCAGTTTATGGCGACTCTGCTGAAGAAGTCGGAAATCATGCATTGTCATTGATTGATGATGGATACTCTGCATTCAAAACAAGCCCCCTACCCTCATACTGGAGAACTCTAAATTGGATAGAGGCAATAAGGGAGTCTGATAAGCGCCTTAGCGTTATAAGAAATATTATTGGAGAAGATGTAGATCTTGCAGTTGATTTTCATACCTCTATTCCCGAACCTTCTAAATCAATTGAGCTTTCCAATATTTTAGAAAAATATAATCTAATGTTTGTTGAAGAACCAGCGAGAGCAGATTTTGTAAAATCAAGTAAAGAAATAAAAAATAATATTAGAGTTGCTCTTGCTACAGGCGAAAATTTATATGGAATACATAGATTCACAGAGCTTATGAATTCAAATGCAGTGGATATCATTCAACCAGATTTACTTTGCTGTGGTGGACTTTTAGAGGCAAAGAAAATTGCAGCTATTGCAGAAGCACATTACATAACGGTTGCCCCACATAATCCATTAGGTTTAATCAGTACAGCAGCAAGTGTTCATCATGCTGCTTCAATCAATAATTTTGTAATACTAGAATGGCACGGAGATAATAAAAAGAAAAAATCAAAATTTATAAACGAAGATTGGTTTCCTATTAATGGATTTTTTGAACTACCAAAATCTCCTGGAATTGGCATGAGCTTAAATCATAGAGAAATATCAAAAAACCCCCCAATGAACTGGGATAGAGGTTTTAAGAATTATCAAGATGGATCGCCAGGATTTTTATAAATTATTAGTGATGAGGTTAAGTAAATGAAAATAACAAAAATAGAGTGTCTTTTATCAACTCACAAAAATAATGGAAATCTTGTATATGTAAGAACACATACTGAGTCAGGGCTTTATGGAGTTGGGGAAATTTATCATGTTGGACCTGATAAAGCAGCCCCAGCCTGGGTCGAATATTTTGCTGAGCAATTAATTGGTCAAAATGCTTTGGAAATAGAACGAAATTGGGCTTTATGTTACCAAGGCGCAAGATTTCCTATTGGCTCTTCAGGGTTATCTGCACTCTCAGGAATAGATCAAAGTTTGTGGGACATAAAAGGAAAACACCTTAATATGCCTATATATGAATTATTAGGTGGTAAATATAGGGACAAAATAAGAGCGTATTTTGATATTCATGGATCTACTCCTAATGAGCTTGCGGATGATGCCAAAAAATATGTAGATAAGGGCTTTACAGCATTAAAAACAAGCCCATTTAATCCAGATTGGAGAAATATGACCTGGAACCAAGCTCTTAGAGATGCAAGAAAAAGGTTTATGGCGATTAGAAATGCCGTTGGAGACAAAATAGATGTAGGCTTTGATGCTCATGCAGCTATTTTTGAACCTATAAGAGTCCTAGAATTATCAGATGTTTTAATGGAGTTTGACCCATGGTTTGTTGAAGAACCTATCAGGATGGAAAATAGATATGAAATGGGAAAATTAAGAGAAAAAATGAGATGCAAGCTAGCAACTGGCGAGTGCCTATATACAAAATTTGAACTTTGGGATTTAATTAGAGAAAATGCAGTTGATATACTGCAGCCAGAATTGTGTATAGTTGGAGGTATTACTGAAATGAGAAAAATTGCATTCATGGCTGAAGCCCATGATCTTACTATAGCACCTCATAATCCAATGGGACCATTGGCAACTACTGCAAATCTACATTTTGATACAGCAACTTCTAATTTTCTTATACAAGAAACTAGAATTTATAAAGAAAATGAGATTGAATCAGTGACAAATTTTCCTGAAGTGATTGATGGATTTTATAATTTGCCTGAAGGACCAGGATTAGGTATTGATATTAATTATGAATTTTTCAAAAAATATCCTTACAAAAAATCATGGCACAGGGGTGACAAGGTTTACCCAGACAACTCAATTGCTTATATTTAGATGTAATAGACTAATTTGATCCTGATGCTCCAACTTCATCAGCCCATGCACCCTTAGCCATCATACCACCATCCACATTGAAGTGAGATCCTGTAATAAATTGAGCATTGTCACTTGATAAGAAAAGTGCCATTTTAGCTATTTCTTCTGGTTTACCATTTCTTCCCAAAGGATGAGCTGCTGCAGAATTTATTAGCCCGTCTTCAATATTTTCACCAGTTCCTTCAAGAGCATTAAATACCATAGGAGTTTCTATCGTTCCTGGATTTATCGAAGCAAAACGAATATTATCACTAGCAAAATCTAAAGACATTTGTCTCATTAGAGAGAGATCTCCTCCTTTAGATGCTGCATATGCAGGTACAAGAGGCATTGATTGCAACCCTTGAACACTAGCAACCGATATTATCACGCCTTGACCCAGTTTTTTCATATGGGGAATTGAAAACTTTGCCATTAGATATCTACTTTTCAGATTTATATTAATTATTTTGTCCCACATTTCTTCAGGTAATTCCACTGCATTAAGATAAGAATCAGGAGGTTGAATAGCAACATTATTAAATAGTATAGAAAGAGATTTATAATGATTAATTGCCATATTTACAGCACCTAAACAATCTTCTGACTTGCTAGCATCTCCATGGAAAAATATAGCACTACCACCAGATTTTTTAATTTCTTTAGCTGTTTTTTCGCCTGCTGTTTTGTCTATATCAAAGATAGTGACATTTGAACCTTCAGCTGCAAAAGCTTTAGCTGTTGCTTCCCCTATACCTAGGCCGCCACCAGTTACTAATACTGACTTTTTATTTAATTCATCGTACATTGATAAATTCCTTACTAAGATTCTTTTTTAATATTAACTTATTTGATAGAGTATATAAATTCAATCATTTTTTGTACTCAAGTCTAACATAATTTTGAACATTAAATTTTTCCAAATTTTCTATATTTTTTACACAGACCTAAAAATTTTAGGCAGGGATTACTTTTTTTTATGGGTTTCAGGCATTAGCATGCTTGTAGCAATGCAACTACGAATCCTAGCGAGCTCTCAATGGCTATACGATGAAACTGGATCTGCAGCTGCGCTTGGTTTGCTTGGAGTAATTCAACTAATAAGTATGCCTTTGATCATTTACGGAGGATTACTAGCAGATATTTTTGATAGAAAAAAATTAATGATATTCACCCAAGGATTTTCTTTTATTATGCTATTTTTCTTAACTTTTGCTGCATTCGCTAATACTTTAGCACCATGGATGATTTTTATTTCTACAGGTCTGACAGCCATTGTAAATATGTTAGGTAATTCTGCAAGACCAGCATTATTACCAAGAATAGTATCAAAACAAAACATGACCAAAGGTGTCACCATACAAACAGCATCATTTCAGGTTGCACAGATAGTTTCGCCTTTAATTTTTATGATATTTTATGTTCAATTTGGAGTATCAGTAACATTTTTAGTTGGAACAATTTTTGGATTAATTAGTATGATTACTCCTGTATTAATTATGGCTGATGGAAAACCTGAAAAAACAATAAAAAAAATATCTCAATATTCTGCATTAAAAGAAGGAGCAGTGTACGTTTTCAAGCATCCTATTCTACCGGGATTATATCTTCTAGACGTAGGTGTAACAGTATTGAGTTTTTACAGAATGCTATTTCCTTTATTTTCACAAGGTCTTTATGGCATGGGAGCAGAAGGTACAGGTTTACTCGCATCAGCTAATGCGCTTGGTGGAGTTCTTGGTTCACTAGTTGTATTGTTTACAGAAAAAATAAAGAGTAAAGGTAAAATAGTACTTTTCGCTACTTTGACATATGCTTTTGGACTAATTCTATTTGGATTAAATCCAATTTTTTGGATTGGTTTAATAATAGTAGCTATATTGGGTGCTACAGATTCGGTTGGTATGACTATGCGCCAAACAATAGTTCAGCTAACTACCCCAGATAGACTAATTGGTAGAGCATCAAGTGCCCATTCATTTGCAGCTCAAAGTGCTAATAATATTGGGCAAATGGAAGTAGCATTTTTAGCTGTAATTATAGGAGCAAGTGGAACAATGATAGTTGGTGGAGTATTATCAATATTNATAGTAATAGCAATTTGGATTAAAGTTCCTGGAATTAGAAACTATAAATATTATGATAAATAATTTTTAACTCCAAGTTCTATCATGAGAATCAATATCGTTCCATTCATCAGTATTTTCGAATAAACCTTCAGGATATACAGAAAAAAATCTTCCTCTTTTATCTGATGCTGGATCAGCTAGGTATTCTTTTATTGCGTCTTCATTTAGCTCTATGCCTAAACCAGGCCCTGATGGCACATCAACATAACCGTCTTTAATAATTTTTTTATCATTAGACCCAACAATAGTCACTAAATCATCCCACCATGGATTATCAACAGAATGCATTTCTAAACCAATGAAGTTATCGATAGCAGCTGCACAATGAACATTTGCCATAGCAACTACCGGAGATCCAGCTTGATGTAAGGCTACACCTATCCCAGCATCTCTACAATAATCAGCTATTTTTTTTGTCTCAATAATTCCGCCAGATGTTGCTAAATCAGGATGGGCAATAGAAATAGCACG
>PAOV01000005.1 GCA_002708145.1 Chloroflexota bacterium | reverse complement strand
GTAATTGAAGTGGCGAGAATTATTGGTTTATCTAAAATTTCAGAAGAAAAAAGAAATGTAATGAAAGCTTCAACTTACGGTGTTGGTTCTGTTATGAAGGAAGCCTTAGATTTAGGTTATAGAAAATTTGTTATTCCTGTTGGTGGAAGTGCTACAAATGATGGTGGCGCCGGCTTATTACAAGCTTTAGGTGTTTCCTTAAAAGATAAATCAGGTAAAGAACTTCCATATGGAGGATTCGCTCTATCTTCATTAGAACATATAGATATATCAAATATGGACGAAAGAATGAAAGAATCTACAATAATGGTTGCTTGTGATGTAAATAACCCTTTATATGGTTCAAGAGGAGCTAGCGCTATCTATGGTCCACAAAAAGGTGCTTCATATGAGCAGGTTCAATTACTAGATGAAGCATTAATGAAATTTTCAGAGACTATTAAGAAAGATTTGGGTATAGATGTATCAGATATACCTGGTGCAGGAGCATCGGGTGGGCTGGGTGCTGGACTAATGGCTTTTTTCTCTTCAGAACTCCGATTGGGCTCTGATATAGTATTAGAAATTTTAAATATTGAAAAATATATTTCTGAATCTGACTTAGTTATTGTTGGAGAAGGGCAAGTTGATAGATCTACTGTTTTTAATAAATCCCCTGTTGCTGTTTCAAGAATAGCTAAAAAATATAATAAGCCAGTAATTTGTATAGCAGGTTCTTTAGGAGCTGGATTCAAGGAAGTTCATTCTCACGGAATAGATGCAGTATTTTCTTTAGTTAACAGACCAATGTCTNTACAAAATGCTATAGAGGATACTGCAAGATTAGTTGAAATTGCTACAGAACAAGCTTGCAGATCAATTAATATTCAATTTAGCTAGAAACAATAGGTATTGTCTGAGGCCCTTCAGGTAATATACAAATACTAGGTTTAGTAATTTTGGATGATAGTTCCATTACTAGCTGTTCTACATTGTCTGTGTAAATTAANTGAGCATCACTAACATCTTTTTCATTAAGTTTTGAAAATAGATAAATTTTTGTTTTATTCTGTATTTGAGATTGTATTTGAAATTGCCATTGATCGGGAATTTTAGTGTCATTAANTTTTATATATTTTAGAAATTCCTTGGGATTTTTGTGCATCTTAAGTAATTTTTCATAATTGCTTGTATAGGGAAACCCATCGATACATTCTGAAACTGAAATTATTGAACCCCCAGGTTTGGTAATTTGGGCAGCTGCTGAAATACCTTTTATAGATTGATATATATTTTGGTCCAAAGGGTATCCAGAGTTTGATGTAATAACAATGTCATAAAGTCTATCAGTTTTTTGCATGGCATTTTTTTTTACATAAATACATGCTGATTTATGTTCATCTTCAATATTTCCTGAAAAAACGTTAGTAATTTGATTTTTTCTATTCAAAGTTAGATCTATTGAAAAATCAGGTTTAGCTATATTTGATATTTCAAGAATTTCCTCATGGATAGGATTACCATTAGTAATTCCCCAAGTTGAATTTTTGTTTATTATTCTTTCATAATTATGAAGAGTCGTTATAGTATCAATACCAGCAAGACCAGGTGCAATCATTTTCGGTCCACCAGAAAAGCCTGCAAAAAAGTGCGGTTCTACAAAACCTGTTGTGATTTTTAAGTCACAANTAATCCACAATTTATTGAGTTCAATTGGTGTTTTTTTACTTGTCTTGCCTATAAATTCTAAATCTTGTGAGTTTTCAGAATTATGATTTATAACTGTTACTTTTGATAATATTTCTTCATCGAACATTTCATCAATTTCAGATTTATTTGATTTCCTGTGACTTCCAGTTGCAATAAAAATTAATAGATTATCTGGAGATATTCCCTCAAATTTATTTATTATTGTTCTGATTACTTCATTTCTTGGTTGAGCTCTTGTATGGTCGCATACAGAAACACCAACAATCATACCTTTCTTATATAAGGATTCTAATGGTTTAGAATTTATAGGGTTTGATGTTGAGTCAAATATGGTTTTATAAGGATTAATTAGCTCTTTACTTTTCAATGGACGTAAAACAGTTGAGTGATCTGGTAAATTCATATAAATGCCGTTTTTACCATAATCTATTTTTATTTTCATAATATTTAAAATGCCTTTATTGAATAAAAAAAAATTATTGAAGTTGATATTATAAAGTTGATAAAATAATTATATAACATTTTAAGCTAAAAAATTTTTATGATAAAAGACAACTTTGATGTAGTAATTATTGGAGCAGGGATTATAGGTCTAGCTACTGCTCTAAAATTACTTCAAAAAAAACCCAAAATAAAATTAGGAATTGTAGAAAAAGATTCTATAGTTGGACAACAACAAAGTGGTCATAACTCAGGTGTAATACATTCTGGTATTTATTATAAGCCTGGGTCATTTAAAGCGAATTTTTGTGTCGCCGGCAGAAAAAGTATGACTGATTATTGTNTAGAAAACGAAATTCCAGTATGGACTTGCGGTAAATTAATTATGGCTACTGATGAAGCATCTGAATCCCGCCTAGATGAGCTTGAGCAGAGAGGCAAAGCTAATAACGTAGAAGGTTTAAGATTAGTTGGTAAAGATGAAATAAAGGAAATAGAACCTCATGTAAATGCAACTAAGGCTTTGTACGCCCCTAAAACAGGAATTGTTGACTATACTAAGGTTTCTTACTCTTATTATGAGAAAATTCTTAGTTTGTCTGGTAATGTTTTTCTTTCAACTAAAGTAATAGGTTTTCAAAGAGATAATGAAACTTCTGTAATAAAGACAGACAAAGGGGATATTAAATCTAAATATGTAATTAATTGCGCAGGTCTTCATTCAGACATTATTGCTGAAACAATGGAAGTAAAATCTGATGTTAGAATAATACCTTTTCGCGGAGAGTATTACAAATTATCAAAAAAAAGTGAACATTTAGTTAAGGGATTAATTTATCCTGTGCCAGACCCAGCTTTTCCATTCCTCGGTGTCCATTTAACCCAAACAATGAAGGGATGGGTCGAAGCTGGCCCTAACGCTGTTTTAGCATGGAAAAAAGAAGGTTATTCCAAAACTGATTTTTCTATATCAGATGCTTTGAGAACTTTATCTTTTAAGGGTTTTTGGAAATTATCACTTAGGGATTGGAAAACTGGATTATGGGAAATAAATAGATCTCTAAGAAAAAGTGTATTTCTTAATAGTTTGCAAAAATTAGTTCCAGAATTAAAGTTAGATGATCTCTCAGGTAAAGGCTCAGGTGTGAGAGCTCAAGCTGTAGATACTAATGGGAATCTCATTGATGACTTTAAAATTATTGAACATGAAAAAGCTATACATGTACTAAATGCACCATCTCCAGGAGCAACAGCATCACTGATAATCGGTGATCATATTTCTAATATAGCTGAGAGAAATTTTACTTTATAAAGATTTTTCAATTCTTTCAACAAGTATATTTTTACCGACTGCTCCTACAATTTGATCAACCGGAGCACCATTTTTGAATATCATTAAGGTTGGTATACTTCTTATTCCATAATTTGTTGATATACCAGGATTAGTATCAACGTCAACTTTAGCAAAAGACATTTTTCCATCATATTCAGCAGCTAATTCTTCTACTACTGGGGCGATCATTTTACATGGGCCACACCATTCTGCCCAAAAATCAACTAAAACAGGCATATCTGAATCAAGAACTTTATCCTTAAAGCTTTCTTCTGTAATTTCAATTGGTTTAGTCATTTATTCCTCCATTATTTAATCAGCAGCGATAGTGATTTTTTCATTAATTTTAATTGATTTTATTTGTCTGTAANTCAAAGAGTCCATTTCTGGNGCCCAATCTGAATTACCTAATTTTTGCATTTTTGTAGCAAGTTCTCCAAACAAAGTTGTGTATCTAATTATACCTGGATAATCTGAGTCCGTAGATATAATTCCAGAAACTATTTCCTGNTTTTTTTCATCAAATAATGTNACATCGTCTCCATCATTTAATTTATANTTTTTTGCATCTTTAATATTTATAGATATTGTATTCAAATTTTCAATCCAGTTCATATTATATTTATCCTTTTTTATTTTATAATTATTATCTGGAGCTGCTAGGACCCTACCAGGAACAAATAGTAATTTTTCTTCTGAAGGATCAACTGAAACATCATTTGTTACATTGAATAGGTTTAGTTTAGTGTTTTTACTATAAATAGGAAATGCTTCTTTTATTATCGGGTCAACTGGTAATTTAACTCCGTAGTTTTCTACTTGATCTTTATTTATTAAAGAAAAAATAGGAATATTTTTTGTTATATCTTGAAAAATATCTTTTTTATTAAAATTTGAAATTTCTGTGTTTCCCATTTTTTCGGAAATACCAATTAATAAATCTTTTGTTGATATCTGTTCAAATTTTGGTTTTCTTGCAGGATTAAGTAATTGAACTCTTCTTTCTAGATTCATTATCGTAGCACTTTCTTCATCGTATGTAGTACTTGCTGAAACTATATTTGCAATCTTAGTAAAAGAGTTATCAAATGGTGATGAAACAAAAAGAAAATCTAAATTAGATAATTCATTCAATGATTCAGATAAAGGTTCTTTAGTAGTAGGTATACCATCAGCAAATAATAATAANGCTTTAATTTTNCCNGAGCGAATTTTATCNCCTATATTGAATATGCTGAATTTATTTTCCTCTGGGATGATTCCCATGGTACGAGCACCTAAAGTATTTGCTCCGCTATATAATGGATAAATACCCCCAACATTTTCTTCTAATCCTGCCAAAAGGAAAAGGTTGATAACTTCATGATTCAAGTTATCAGCATTATCTAAATTTACAATATCATTTCCAAGGAGTACTGATAATGAATTATTCTTTGTTAATATTCTCGCAGCTGTTCTTATATCGTCTTCAGGGATGTTTGTAATATCTGAAGTTTGGCTAATATCATATTTCCAAATATTCCTTTTAAAGTCATCAATTCCTTCAACGTGATTATTTATAAATTCTTGATTTTCTAATGATTCATCAATTACTACTCTTGAAATTGCTGAGATTAGTTGAGTTTCTGTTCCTGGCTTAGGATTTAGCCATAGTGTAGCAAGCCTGGTAAGCTCTGTTTGTCTGGAGTCAATAACAACTAAATCGGATCCATTTCTTACAGATTTTTTTAATGGAACCGCAAGAACATTTTGTTCTTCAGTAGGATTACCGTTAACAACTAAAAAAGTTTTTGATTTTTCTAAAGATAAAATATCATTAGTTGAACCAGATATGCCAAATCTCTCTTCCATTACACTTAGTAAGGAATTTCTTGTATTCAGTCCTGTATCAATATTAGTAGTTTTTATAATGGATTTTGCGAATTTTGAAATAAGGTATTGATCTTCATTAGACCCTCTTGGTGAGGTAATTATTCCAATTTCAGCAGGGTCGAAATTAGCAAGTTTGTCTGAAATTGATGTATATAAATCTTCTTGGGATATTTTCTTCAATATACCATTATCACGAATATAAGATTTTTTTAGCCTAGAGACATTATTAGGATAATCGTAGCCAAATTTTCCTCTCATACAAGTTTGACCTTCATTGGTTTGCCCAGCCAAATCACCTTTAAATCTAATAATTTTATCTAATTTATTAACTTCGCCTATCATTGAACAGCCAACTGGGCAGTTAGTACATGTTGTTTTAATATCTTTATTTGATTTTTCCCATTTATATGATCGCTCAGTTAATGCACCTGTAGGACACACATCAACACAAGTTCCACAAAATTCACAGCCTGATTCTAATAATGATGAACCATTAGAGGTTCCTACTAGCGAAACACCTGATCTTGAAGTTAATGTTAATGCATTAACGAATCTTATTTCATCACATACTCGAACACAGCGTGAACATACTATACAAAGATTATAGTCCCTATCATAAAAAGGATCATCGGAATGAATAGGAAGGTTTCTTCTGTGATAATTGAGAGGTGTTCTTAAGTCTAATTCAACACTCCTTACGGTATCTTTAAGNTCACACCTTTCATTCTTTGGACAAATTGTACATCTGTCTGTAACTGAAACATGTCTTTGACATATGTCTTGTGGCCCACACAATTCTATCCTATGACATGTAAGACAACCATGAGGATGTTCAGCCATTAGAAGTTCAATTACATTCTTTCTAAGCTCACCTATTTCTTCATTGTTAGTAATGACTGTGGAGTCTGGCATTGGAGGAGTGGTACAAGAGGCAACTGTCATTGTTCTTCCATTAGCTGTTACTTCAACCATACATGCTCTACAAGAACCTTGTGGCTTCATTTTTGGGTAATAGCAAAGATAAGGGATATAAATATCTTGATCCATAGCAGCCTGTAAAATAGTTTGACCAGGTTTTGCAACTATTTGTTTATTATCAATGTTAAATTTTATATCATCAGGCATTCTACACTCTTTAAGGTCTTGTTCTTGTTGGGAGAATCATCTTACCGTCTCCATTAACACCAGTTAGATTTATTTTACCATTTACTGCAGATTCTATTTCGGTTCTAAAATATTTTAATGCCGATAAAATAGGATTATAACCAAGTTGCCCATGGCCGCACAAAGAACCAGATTTCATACTAGACCCAATACGCTGAATAAGATTTAAATCATTTGAATTAGATTGATTTTGACACATCCTGTCAAGTATTTCTAACATATGAGTATTTCCCAGCCTACAAGGAAAGCATTTACCACAAGATTCAAATTGGTTAAAAGCAATGAGATTTCTAAGTAAATCAACAATATTAGTTTTTTCATTACCAACAATTATCCCACCTGATCCAATAGACGCACCAGCAGCGGACATAGCATCGAAATCAATCATTGTGTCAAAGGCTTCTTCTCCAAGTAGCCCATTTAAGGGCCCACCTGCTTGTAAAACTTTAATAGATTTGCCTTCTGAAATGCCTCCACCAATATAATCAAGAACTTCCCGTATGGTCATTCCCATTGGAATTTCGTACATTCCTGGATATTTAATGTGGCCAGACAAACATACAATTGCGGTTCCTGAGGTTGTTTCAGTTCCTATTGATTTAAACCATTCAGAACCTTTACGCACAATTTCAGGTACATATGATAGAGTTTTTACGTTGTTAATATTTGTTGGCTTTTTCCACAATCCTTGAGCAGCTGGAAAAGGAGGTTTATATCTTGGAGTAGATCTTTTACCTTCAATTGCTTCCATCAAAGCCGTTTCTTCTCCCGCAACATAAGAATCACCAGTTAGTGAAACTTCCATATCAAAAGAAAATTCTGAGCCTAAAATATTTTTGCCTAATAATCCCAGTTCATACGCATCTGATATAGCTTTTTTTGCAGCGTTGATTGGTATTTCATGACCTTGTCTAATAAAAATATATCCATTTGATGAATTAGTTGCATAACCATTAAGTATAAGTCCTTCTACAAGAGTATGAGGATCATTTTCAATAATTCCTTTATCATTGAATGCTCCAGGATCACCTTCTTCACAATTACATAAAACATATTTTATAGGTTCTTTTGATGGAGCTAAGAAACTCCATTTTACTCCTGCTGGGAAAGCTGCTCCACCTCTACCTCTTAGCCCAGAATTTTTAACTTCATCCACTATAAATTCTGGGGATTTTTCAAATATTGCTGAAGATAGAGCTGAATAACCTCCGCGGGCTATATAATGATTGATATCTAAAGGATCTGTAACACCAAAATTCCTAGTGGCTATTTTTTTTTGCCTTGATATGTTTGGCATATCATTTATGTTTTGAATACCCCACATATTTGCAGCTTTCTCATTTGCTGCAAAAGCTCTTTCAATTATAGGTTTATTTTTTGTCAAATGTTGTTTTAGAATTTTTTCAATTTCATCTAGAGTAACATTGCCATAGTATACTCTAGTACCATCGGGCATAGTAATATCTACAATAGGTTCAAGGTACATCAATCCTATAGCACTTACCATAGATAAATTCACATCTGTAAAATTATTTTGAATTAGCTCTTTTGACTTATTATAAAGTTTATAAGAACCCATAGCTTGACCAGAAGTTCCACCACCAATTCTTACCCATTTGCTTGAATTGAGTTTAAACCAATTAGTCAATGATTTTTCTTTTAGTTGTTCAAATAATTCCATCTATGTTATTTATTCCTAATTTCATTAATTATTTTGTTTGCTGTATTCTTATCTTGTTTACCATGAATATAATGATCGATTGCAATGCATGGTGCTTGTGCGCATGCCCCTAGGCAAGTATTATACTTAAGAGTTATTTTCCCATCTTTACTCTCACCTTCTCCATCAATTTCTAAGGTTTTTTGAAGATTATCTATGATAATTTGAGCGCCTAATAAATGACATGTAGGGCCCCAACAAACATCTACAACATTATCTCCAGGAGGAGTAAATCGAAAATTTGTATAAAATGAAGCAACACTCCAAACTTCATTAGTAGACTTACCACAAAACTTAGCCGTCTCAGATATGCCTTCACTTGGAATATAATGAAGATTATCTTGAATTGATAATAATGAAGATAAGATAGTCACAGTTGGTTGTTCTTGTGACTCCAATGAATGTTTAATTTTTTCAAGTAAGTTTGAATTTTCTGGCATATCACTTATACATTAAGAATATACGATGAATTTTTTGTTTCTAATATTATTATCCTAGCAGAGTACAACTAAATTAACTATAAATCTATATAAAAATATTATATATTTTTATATATATGTATATAAATGTGAGGATTTATGAAAATAAAATCAATTGAAACTATTCAAGTAAAAGAATTTCCATTAATAATTTGGGTCCAAATCAATACTGATAATGGAATTACTGGATTGGGAGAAACATATTTTGCTCCAAATGCTGTTGCAGAAATAATACATAATGTCTTGTCACCTTTATTAGTAAATAAAAATCCTTTAAATATAGAAAGTCATTGGAGAAATATGTTTGACATGACTAATGCTTTTGGTTACGCAGGAGCTGAAGCTAGAGCTATTTCAGCAATTGATATAGCATTATGGGATATATCTGCTCAATTTGCTGAACAGCCTATATATAACCTCTTAGGTGGTAAATGCAGGGATAAAATTATGACTTATAATACAGCAGGACAATATGGGAATAACACAGATTCAATAGATGCTATTCTTAATCCTGTAAAACTAGCAAATAGCCTAATGGATCAAGGTATCAATGCAATGAAATGGGCCTATACTGACCATTATGCAGACATAAATAGAGGTACTTACATTTCTAATGAGGATTTAAAATTATTGTCTGAACCAATTAGGAAAATACGTAAAGAGATTGGTTATAATTTTGAGATTGCTAATGACGGGCATGGAAGATGGAATCTTAGTTCTGCAATAAAAATAGGAAAATTTTTGGATGATTATAAAATGCTTTGGCAAGAAGAATTAATTCAACCAGTAAATGTAGAAAATCACATTAAATTAGCAGAAGAAATAGAAGCTCCTGTATGTGTATCTGAAAGACTTATTACTAAATATCAATTTAGAGATTATTTGAAGGAAGGGGCAATTGAAATAGTCATGCCTGATTTAATTTGGACTGGAGGTATTACCGAAACTAAAAAAATATCAACATTAGCAGAAGCAGAACAATTACCTGTAGCACCACATGATATGACTGGCCCAGTTAATATATTTGCATGTGCCCATATTTCAATGAATATACCAAATGCTTTTATAATGGAAACATGTAGAGCTTTTTATGAGAAAAATGGTTGGTACAACAAAATTGTTGATAGAAATATTGAGGTAGTTGAAGGTGATCTTTTAGCTCCAAAAGGTATTGGCTTAGGAACAAGTCTAAAAAAAGAAATTCTTAATAGAGACGATCTTATTTATAAAAAAACTGATACCAACTCAGATAACTTCCATTGGGGAGGATTTAATTCAAATCTTTTTGAAGTTGTAAGTAAGAATGGTAAAAAGTCTATAAAAAGAAAATTATAATTTAGCACTTCTGGCTGCTTCAATATCCTTAGACCTATCTCTGTCTTGGATTGGAGACATTATTATCTCTTGAATAACAGTTCTATGAGGCATTGTTGCACACATGAGAATCATACTTGCAATATCTTCAGGCATCATCATTGTTGACCTTGCTTCACTATCCGGATTTAGTGGTCTGCCGTTTAATATTGGTGTATCAACTTCAGCGGGCATAATTGTGGAGGTTCGAATACCCTTATCATTCAACTCTGAGTTAATTGACCTCATCAAAGCTAAAGATGCTGCTTTTGCAGAGCTGTAAGAAGCTCCACCTAAAAGTCCAGGGTTAATTGCAGCTATAGATGATACTGTTATTATTGTTCCATTTTTATTTTCAATCATATTTTCAATTACAGATTGAGTTAATTTAAAAACTCCATCAGCATTAACTTTGAAAACACTTTTCCATTCCTCATCCGAAGTGTACCTTATAGATCTCGCCAATGAACTATGTCCGGCATTATTAACAAGAATATGGATTGACCCAAATTCTTTTAATGATTTTTCTCCTAGTGCCTTAGCATCACTTAAGTTTTCAAGGTCCGTTGGTTGGACTGAAATCTTAACAGTTTTGTTAATATTATTATGTATTTCATTTTTGACTTCAAGCAGTGGTTCTTTTCTTCTCCCAGAAAGAACTAAGTTACAGCCCTCTTTTGCAAATAACTTTGCTGTTTCTTTTCCTATACCAGAACCAGCTCCAGTAATTATTGCATTTTTGTCATTTAATAAACCCATTATTATCTCCTTATGTCTTATTTATTTTATCAGCTAAATTTTTACCCATCCTGATACTATAATTTGTTCCACGATCTTCAGGGTATATTTGAGTGGTATTTGCAAGAAATAAATTTTTAATAGGTGTTTGATGAGATGGAATACTTTGAGAATAATTTGTACCTATAATAGGTTGAGCTGCACTTAGAGTATTAATATGATAGTTTGAAATCCATTTTTTTGTGAAATTTGGATTAAATTTTTTTAGATGAGGAATATACATATCAAATATCTGATCTTTATCCTTTGAAAAAAAATGATGATCCCGATCTAAATAATTTGTTAAATAGACAATGTTTTTATCTCCATAAGTCTTTCTAGATAACATATTTGTATGCTCAATTAATCCTAAGAATGGAATTTTGTTATCAACAATGTTGACCCAATAATGATCAGTTAATTTATGCTCTAACTCAATAATCATTACAAGGGCTCCGATGTACTTAACAGAGTTAAGTTTATTAAGATAACTGGATGGTAAGTTTACTAATTTATTAAATATAAATGAAGGAGTTGTTGATAAAACAAGATCAAAATTATCCGTGTTTATTTGATTATTTTGTTTATATTCTAAGTTTATCGATGAATTATCCTGAGGTATAATTTTTGTTACTGGAGATTTGAGAAATAAATTAATATTATTCTTAACAAAATAATCCTTAAGTTCATCAAATATGATTTCAAAGCTTCCATCAGGATAACCCAATACTTCTTTATTAAGAAAACTTATAGGTATTTTACCTTTCCTTGAAGCAAATCTAGTTTGCATTTTAGACCAAAACCATGGCATACCAATTTGATCATAATAATCACCAAATTTTGCTCTTAACAATGGTTTCCAAAATTTATCGTATGATTGTCCACCAAGATTGTTTTGAAGCCACTCATTTGCAGTATACTTTTCTAAACTTTTCCAATTTTTAATATTTTTAATTTTTATAGAAAATAATCCCAATTTAATTCTGTCTAAAATTGGTAAAGCACTTAATTTCAACAGGTCAAAAGGTGAAGTAGTGGAATAGGTTTTCCCATCTATATAAGAACCAACTTTAGAGGGGTACCATATTAATTTATTATAAATATTTAAATCTTTCATTAATTGAATTATTGAATAATCATTAGTAAAAAGATGATGATAACCTCTTTCAAGTAAGCCTCCATTTATGTTTATAGTTGAGGCTTGACCACCAACAAAAGGGGCAGATTCAAATACAGTAATGTTATATTTGTCTTTAGATAAGTAAAAAGCTGCTGATAATCCTGCTGCACCAGCTCCTATAATAGCTATTTTTTTTTTATCTGACATTGGATATTTTTTTTAACTTGAAATTTTTAAATACTTGAATAATACTTTTTTTATCTAATATTATGATAACAAAACCTATTATTGTTGGTGGTAACCATAGAGCAAAATGAACTAATAAAGAATATGCAACTGCCATTTCGTTATCAACTCCAAGAGTGATTAGAGTTAGAGAACCAAAAAAGTCAAAGGGCCCCCAACTACCAGCAGATGATGGAATTATACCGGCAAGATTTACGATAGATGTAAAAACAATTATTACTGATATAAGTTCAAAAGTAGAATCAAAAAATATGTTTAAATTAAATCCCAAAGAAATTATGTAATACATTACTGCTTCACAAATCCATATTATTATGGAATAAATTATTGTATAAAAAAAGATATTTTTTTTTCTAATTGTAACCACTCCATTAAATAACAAAATAATCTTATTTTTTATTAGGTAACGAATTTTGTATGAAGTAAAAAAGAGTAACCTATTTAAAACAAAACTAATTTTTTTATCCGAAATTTTATTAGAAATAATTAAAATTATTATCAAAAATAAAAATGGTAATAATGACAATAAAGCCATAATTAATTTTCCACCTGGTACAGTATTTGAAAAATCATTGAAATCACTTGAATAAAAAATACTTCCTAGTAATGATCCGATAGTAAAAAAAAATACTAAAGCTATAACATCCATTAATCTTTCAATAATGATTGTTCCAAAAACAAAAGATGATGAAATATTTTCTCTTATAGATAGATAATAAGAACGTAAAAATTCTCCTATTCTAACCGGAATCAAATTATTAGCCATATAACCAAATATAACAACTGGTAAAATTTTCCTCTTAGGATTTGGTAAATTTTCACTTAATAAATAAGACCATCTTTTTGTCCTAAAATACAATGATAAGAAATAAAAAATTAATGATATAAAAACATAAATGAGATTAATATTTTTTAGAACATTTATTAATACTTTTATATCAATAAATTCAAAAAATAAAATATACGTGAAAATTACGCTAAATATTAATCCAACTACAAACATTTTTTTGTCTAATAACATAAGTTACCTATATTTAATATAAATCATTTTTAATATACAAATATGAATCTATACTACCCAGATCATGATCCAGTTTTCTATAAAAGAAGTAATCAAGGGAATTATCCCATTTAGATCTATCAAAGATAGTAGTAATAATATCAACAAAATTTATATTTCTATATTTTTCAGGAAACCACCATCGATGAGGGAATTTTTGTTCTAATGTAAAATTATTCCTTTCAATTGTAGATATATCATTTTTTTGACTTAAGATTAAAATGCTCAAATCATCTAAGTTTATATTTTGTGAATGATCATCAAATGTGACATTATTATATTGCCTTAAATACCATTGCCAAGGCCAGGAAAAAGCATCAGTTGTATCAACGGAAATCCTTAGAGATTTACCCTCTA
>PAOV01000004.1 GCA_002708145.1 Chloroflexota bacterium | reverse complement strand
CAGAGGAATAATGGAAAAATGTAGTTTTTGTATACAAAGAATTAATAGAACTTCACGAAAAGCAAAAAGTGAAGGCAGAGAACTGGAAGACGGAGAAATTCAAACAGCATGTTCTGCAGCATGTGGAACGCATGGAATAGTGTTTGGAGATCTAAACGATCCAGAGAGTAGGGTGTCAAAGTTAAAAAATCACAAAAGAGCATTCACACTTCTTGAACAATTCGGAACAGATCCGAATGTGATTTATTTAGCTAAAATTGATCCTAATAAAAAAGGTTCAGAAGAAGGACATCATTAAATGGTCAATTTGCCAAAAAAAGAAAATCATGATTCACATCATACATTACCTCCTGAAAATGTAGAATCCTCTGTAATAGTTGAGGATCTAATTGCTACAACTAATGGGGCGTCAAAAAGTTTCAAAATTATTGCTATCGGATTAGGGATAATGTCAGTTCTTGGAATAATTGCTCTAGTATTAAAATGGATAAACTATAGTGATGATTCAACAAGATGGGGTTATGTTGCAGCATTAGTATCTTTTTTACTGTCTATAACTGGAGGAGCGCCAATGGTCGCAATGGGACCAGTAATGGCAAAAGCAAATTGGGTAAGACCTCTTACAAGATTAGCAGCTATTTTTTCCTTTGCTGGGGTCTCTACAATTATAGTATTAATACCCTTATTATTTCTACTGCCACCATTAGTTGTTGACGGAACTCGAAGAAGGAGTATCTGGTTTGAAGCTCCAAACTATTCGCCTCACATCTGGGGAATAATAGGTATGGTGCTTTTATTAATAACTGGAATTGCATTATTTTACTCAGCAGCACTACCTGACTTTGCTGTTATGAGAGAAAATTCAACTGGTTGGAGACAAAAATTAGGTAAAAAACTATCCCGAGGATGGGTTGGTACTGATTCTCAATGGAGAACACTTAGAATGAGAATTGGGATGTTTGGAACCTTCTACTTTTTTGTTATGGTCATGGTAAATTTCCTTTATACCACTGATTTTGCACAAGGAGTTGTGCCTGGATACCGTAACGCAATTTACACTTTATATCATACTGTTTCTTCATGGCAAGGTGGAGTAGCAGCACTGGTAATAGCCTTGTGGATAGTAAGAAGAAATATGAAACTAGAAAAATATATTCATCTTGATGCATTTTGGTCACTAGGAAGATTATTGTTTGCATTAACACTTCTTTGGATATATCTTTTTTATTCATCATTTATAGTTTTTTGGTACGGTAGGTCGGAAAATGACAAAGCAACTCTAGATCTTTTAGTAAGAGGACCAATGATATGGGCATTTTTAGCTGGAGCTACATTTATTTGGCTAGTTCCTTGGTGGATTTTAATATGGAATAGAGTAAGAAAAAGTATAAATGGCATGGCAATCGGCTCATGTGTGATTATTATTGGATTGCTATTAGACCGAATAAGGTTATTTGTATCTGCTTGGTCTGTTCCTCAAGAATTTATTCATCAAAAGTGGTTAAAACAGATACCAGATACAATTTATCCTGATATATTCGATGTAATTATAGCTTTGGGGAGTATATCATTATCTATTCTTATGATTATGCTTATGACAAAAATTATACCTGTACTATCTATTTGGCAAATTCAAGAGTTCAACCTATTATCTAAACCAATAAAATTTATAAAAGGGCATGCAACCTTGATTGCTAAGCCTGATTAGGAAGTATAAAGAATATGCAACAAAAAAGAAATTTAACTCAAGAATACACAAATAAAGTACTTCTAAATGGTACTCTTGAAACTCCTAAATGGTGGGCGCCTACAGTGGCAGGTCTTGGATTTGTTGTGTTAATTGGAGTGATAATCATAGCAACTATGATCAATAGAGGTTTAGGACTTACAGGACTTTCCAGGCCAGTATATTGGGGATTATTTATTACCACGTTTGTTTTTTGGGTAGGTATTTCACACGCTGGCATTATGATATCTGCGATTTTAAGACTAACTCAAGCTGAATGGAGAAGACCTGTTACTCGAGCAGCGGAGCTACTAACGGTTTGCTCATTATTTACAGCTCTGGTATTCCCTCTTATTCACGCAGGAAGGCCTTGGAGAATAGCATATTGGATTCTTCCATACGATATTTCTAGAGGAATTTATCCAAATATTAGATCTCCTTTAATTATGGATCCAGTTGCAATATCTACATATCTAACTGGTTCAACTTTATTTTTATATATTGCTTTATTACCTGATTTAGGTGTACTAAGAGATAGAACAACAGGGTGGAAAAATGCGTTTTACACCTTACTAGCACTAGGATGGAAAGGTAACCCTAGACAGTGGCAAATGCAAACTATTGGAGGAATACTTCTTTCAGCTCTAATGCTACCTATTTTCGTATCTGTTCACTCAATAGTTTCATGGGATTTTGCTGTAGCTTCCGCAGTTGAAGGTTGGCACTCAACAATTTTTGCACCGTATTTTGTTATTGGAGCTGTTCATTCAGGTGTTTCTGCAGTTGTTACAATGATGGCATTAATGAGATGGATGTGGAAGTGGGATGATTTTATNNGNCCAGAACATTTTGATGCATTAGCAAGATTATTAATTGTAGTTGCTACAGGTTGGTTAGCGTGTACGTTCTTGGAATTAACTTTTGCTTTATATGGTCAAGATGCACCTGAAATAGCATTGAGAGAAATGCAAATATTTCAATGGCCTTGGAACTTATTATTTATAATTTTCTTTGTTACTGGATACTTGATACCAGTACCAATATGGTGTGTGAAAAAATATAGAAATAATATAGCAATTATGTTCTGGACTTCAATACTGGTAAACATAGGAATGTGGCTTGAGAGATTTTTAATTATTGTCCCAGGTCTTGCCAGAAGAACACCTTTTGTTTTTACATGGGAAGCATATAGGCCAAGTCCTGTCGAATGGGCAATAATGATCTGGTCATTTGCATGGGTATCGTTACTAATGTTACTTTTTTCGAGGTTTTTTCCATTAGTACCATTATTTGAACAAAAAGAAAGTCAGATATTTACTGACGATATTGAAATAGGTAGGGCGAAAGTCCCTGCAATAGTTAGAGAAGTAGAGTAAAAGGAAAAATTTATGAGTATTAGTATGATAGGTTTATTTCAAGATGCAGCTCCAGCTGCCGATGCCATGGATGGTTTAAAGAATGCTGGTTTCGAGCTTGGTTCATTTGATGTTCTTACTGGAACACCATACCCAGAAGGAGCTTTTGGTGAACATGTACCACAGCATAGATTGTTTAGATTTCCTGCCTTTGGAGCAATAATCGGATTTACCCTTTCCCTGTTCTTAACTGCAGCCACACAACTTGCCTATCCGTTAGTTACAGGAGGTAAACCCATTTTATCTATATTCGCAATGCTAATAATTATGTATGAACTAACCATGTTATCAGGAGTTATTGCAACTGTGATAGGAATTATCTTTGAATCAAGGCTACCAAACTTAAAAATGGGTGCATATGATCGAAGGATAACCGAGGGATGGATTGGAGTTGTCATTAATTTAGATGATGAATCAAGAGCTGACGATGCTGAAAAAGTTTTAAGTTATGCAGGAGCATTAGAAGTTAAGAAAGCATGAAAAAATATATTCATATAAATAAAAGAATTATTACGAGCATTTCATTAGTATTATTAATGTTCAGTTGTGCTGTTCAAGAAAATAATACATATCCTATAGAAACATTTACAGAAATGCACTACTCTCAGTCATATAGGGCACAAGAGCCTCCAAGACTTGCAGTTCCGATTGATGCTGTAACATTCAGTTCTGAAGGAGGACCTGAAGCCGTTCTTAATGACTCTATAATTCCATCTCATGATAATTATGATTTTATGCTGGCATCAGAACTATATAGAATTAACTGCTCTACATGCCACGGAACAACTGGGTTAGGGGATGGACCAGCAACAAAGCATATAATTTCCAGTAATAATTTTTACTCTAAAGTAAATGGTATGCCTCATAATGCTCCTGCTAATCTTGTTGATTCTGCCGCTAATAGACTAAATACTCATGACTTAATGATTACCTATATAAATGCTGTGAGTGAAGGCCAATTGATGCCTGCATTCAAAAAACTCTTAACCCAAAATGAAATACGCGAAATAGTTTATTTTATTTTTGATAAAGAAAANGGCCTAAGCAAATAAATTTAGTAAATAATTGTTATAAAATTAAGTATGTTAAAAATTAATTTTATAATTTTGTTTACTGTACTATTTCTAGTTTTAGCTAGTTGCATTAAAGAAGATGATCTTTCTAATGAACAAAAATATCATAAATTAGCTTCAGAAATAATGTGCCCTGTTTGCGATGCTCAAACAATCGAAGGTTCTAACTCACAAGTTTCTATAGATATGAAACTAAAATTAAAGACTCTTATTGATGAAGAAATGAATACTAATGAAATTAGAGCTTACTTCATAGATAGGTATGGCCCAGATGTAATTGCATCGCCATCATCAAAAGGTTTCAATTTGCTGGCCTGGATTATGCCTGTAATCTTATTTATATTATTGTTATCTATATCTTTATACACTATCAGGAGTATGAAAATTAGAAGTATAGAAGAAAAAAAACCTAGTGAAAACTTAAGCAAATACTTAAAGTATGTTGAGCAAGAGATTTTAGAATTGGATAAAAAAAATGTCTAATTTAGGAAATATTTCATTAATATTAGGAGCTATACTCTGTGTATATTCACTTATATCAGTAAATATTGGTTCTAGAATGAAAATCTATGAATTATCTGTTAGTGGAAAAAATGCATATTACTTGACAAGCTTAACATCATTATTAGCATCAATGACTTTAATATATGCATTTGTATCAAACGACTTTTCAATTAAATATGTAGCAGATCACTCAAACACAATTATGAATAAAGCATTCGTATGGGNGGCCTTTTACGCAGGAAATGAAGGTTCATTACTTTATATATTACTAATCCTTTCAGTAACTTCATCATTAACAATAAAATTTATTCCTAAAAGCTATAAATTCTCATCAATAAAATCAATAATATCTGTTTTTAGTGTAATTCAACTTTTCTATATTTTGGTATTATTATTTGGTGCAAATCCTTTCACTACTATCTCAAACGTACCTGTAGATGGAAGAGGAATGAATCCATTGTTGACTCACCCAGCTATGTTTTCACATCCGCCAATGTTAATGGCTGGACTTATAACGATAACAATTCCATTTACAATTTGCATAAGCGCATTAATTTCTGGTAATTTTACTGATGATTGGATTGATACAGCAAGGATAACAGCAATTTTGTCTTGGGGCATTTTAGGAATCGGAATGCTTATTGGAGCTTGGTGGGCATATACTATTTTAGGATGGGGTGGATACTGGGGATGGGATCCTATTGAAAACGTAGCATTGATGCCTTGGTTAGTGATGACTGCGTTTTTACACTCGATAATGGTACAGAAAAGAAGAAAAATGTTTAGAATTTGGAATATCGTACTATTGAATATAGCATTTATTCTAGCCCAATTGGGTATGTTTATTAACAGAGGTGGGCCTGTAGTTAGTGTACATTCATTTGCTTCATCTACACTAGGAGTAGTATTTTTAATGTTTATGATAGCAAGTNTAATTTTTGCTTTTGGNGTTTTTTTGTGGAGANTACCAAAATTAAANTCNGANAGATCNATAGAATCNTTTCTNTCAAGAGAATCCTCATTANTAATAAATAATTTCTTNTTTNTTACAGTTATGGCTATNACNNTNTGGGGNGTNATNTTTCCTATTTTCTCTGATTTAGCTAGAGANATTTCTGTAACAGTTGCTGCACCTTATTTTAATAGAGTCAATGGNCCTATACTTTTAGTTATTATAATTCTTATGGGTATTGGACCTGTAATACCNTGGAGAAAATCAANTTATAAATCAAATTATTNATTGGCTAATNTTACCTNCNATATTNGCTNTTNTAGTNTTTANTACACTTCTAATANTTNGAGATAAAAAAATTGTNGCNATGGCATCTTTTGCCATGGTAGCTTTTGTTTTCATTTCAATAATTCAGCAGTGGTACAAAGCTAGCTATGCAAGATATAAAAATGGTGAAAAATGGTACCTAGCCTTCTTTAAGATGATAAATGGCAATAGACCTAGACACGGTGGATATATTGTTCACATATCAATGCTATGTTTAGCCCTGGGTATAATAGGTACAAATTTTTATCAAATTAAATCTGATGTTGCTTTAAGAATTAATGAGAGCGTTATAATAGATGATTACAGAATTCAATATAATGAAAAAATAAATGATGATCGTTCAGATAGATTAGCTCAATGGGCTAATATGACTGTATACAAAATAGATAAAGAGAATTATTCAAAAAAGATTAATGAATCTGAAAATAATGGAAATGACAGCTTTATTTTAGGTCATGAAGAGGTAGTTGATAATGAAAAATTATTGGGGAAAATACAACCTTGGCACGGGTTTTATACTAATTTTAATATGGCCTCTGTAAGATCAGGTATAAAAAGTAGTATTTATGAAGATTTATATGTAATTCCTAGGGATTTTTTAGAAGATGAAAGAGTTTCTTTATCAATAAGTATTAACCCATTAGCAGTTTGGTTATGGATATCAGGACCTATATTTATTTTAGGCACTATGATTGCTTTGTGGCCAAATAAGAAATTAGAAGTAGGTAACTAATGATAGAGTTTATTATTATAACTACACTATTTATGGTATGCATGTCAGCATTAATATACCCTATTATTAAACCAAAAAAGAAACAAACTAAACTATCTTATTACGATGAAAGAAAAAAAATATATTTAGATATAAAAAAATATAATGAATCTTATAATGCTGGAGAAATAAATTCAGAAACATATAAGAATGAAACTCAATATCTAAAATTACAAGCTGCAAAATTAATTAAAAAAGAAAATGATAATTAGTAAGATAGTATCAATAATAATAATAATACTGTTTTCACAAAGTATTTTTATAGAATCATCTTATACTCAAAGTAATGTAGAAAAAAATATTATTGGGGAAATTATCAACTTAAGTTCACCTGGAGTTTTACCTGAACCAACTATTGTGCAACTGATGCAAATAAACATTGATAATGAGTCAATTACAAAATTAGACGAACAAATCATAAAAAATGATGGCTATTTTGAATTTAATTTAAAAAATTTCTCTTCTGATAATATGTACAGGATAGTTGTAGACATAGGTTATTATGTAAATTTTTATGATGTCACTGCCGACAATATTAATGATATAAAAATTTATATTTATGATAGAACTGAATCACTAGAAGATATAAAACTAAATTCATACATTATGATGATACCAAGTATAGATAGAAACTCTAGACAAGCTGGAGTTTTATCAATGATAAAAATAAATAACTACGGTAATAAGGTATTTTCTGCAAATTTTTCAGATCCAAGCCTAACTGGTATTAATTTGTTTAGATTTAATTTACCAGAGGGATGGTCTAATCTTTCTGTCGAATCAGAATTACCAGTAGGCAATGTTTTAGAAATCAATACTGGCTTTGCTATGAGTAATCCAATACCACCAGGAGAGTATTCTATATTAACTAATTACATAATAAATTATGAAAATAATAACTTTCAGTTCGACTTAAAACTACCTTATGGAGGAGAAAATATCCAATTTTTATTACCTTATGAAGCAGGTAAAATTACTGCTGAAAACTTTTCAGATGAAACAAATATAACTATTGGAGAAAAAAAATATACAGTCATTTCTGGAGATAATTTTGAAAAAAATCAAGTCATAAAAGTAAATTTTGATAATTTACCTGAGCCATCATTGATGGGTAATATTACCAATTTTCTTGAAGGTAAAATATATGTGATTTTTCTAGGAGTTTTATTTTCTCTGGTTTTATTTTTTATTATTATATTTACTATTATTAGAAAAAAAAATATGACCCTAGAACAGGATAAAAAATGAATAGAATAAAAGCATTTTTAGTAATCCTAATTCCTTCATTAATTTTAATTATTATTGTTACATTTGGACTTATAAAAGATGACAAAAAAAGTGTTGGAGTAAATAATAATTATGCTATAGGCGAAATTCCTAAGTATTTTGATGGAGATTTAATTATGAAATCAACTATAGGCGAGGAAGTTAATCTTAAGAATTTGAATGGGAAGATCGTTCTAATTGATTTTTGGTCTTCTTGGTGCGCCCCATGTATAGCTGAAGCCGAAACCTTAGCATCTACCTACAATAGATGGAAAGATTATGATGTGGAATTCATTGGAGTTGCAATATGGGATACACAAGAAGACGTAGATAAATTTATTAAAAAATATGATGTTAATTATCCTATCGTAATAGATGATAATGGACAGATAGCAGTAGATTTTGGAGTTGCAGCAATTCCAGAAAAAATCCTAATTGATAAAAATGGGAAAATAGTAAAAAAAATACTTGGCCCAAGTAGCTCTAAAGACTTAAATAATATTATTTCTGAAATTTCAGAAGATTCATTAAATTTATACAAATATTGATTCATATTGTCCTTATTCTAATATGAAATAATATGTAATTTAAAATAGAATGAAATAAATAATATATATTTTATGAATGTTTTAGATGCTGAAGTTGGACAAACTTATGGTCCTTATGAGTTAAAATTTGATAATAACAAAATTAAGGAATACATAAATTGTGTAACTTTTTTAGAAAATAAAGAATTATACAGTGAATATTTACCACCTTTTTTTCCAGTCGCCTTGGCATTATCAGAGCTAATTGAAGATCTAAAGTTATTTCAGCTTGGATTAGAAGCAGTTCACTCTGGGCAAGAAGCATCTTGGGAAAGAGAAATTTCACCAAAAATGAATATTTTTGCAAAAGGAAAATTATCCTCTAAAAAATATATCAGAAAAAGTTTATTTTTAGTAATTTCTGTTGAGTATAACGATTTAAATAATCAACTAATTGGTTCTTCTATTTCAAGAATAATCTTAAATGAAAAATGATATGTACAAAGGTTACAAATTTAGAGAAAATAAAATATTAATAGATCAAAAAAAAATTGATCTATATGCTAAAGCTTCTGGTGATAATAACCCTATTCATCTGAATGAAGAATATGCTCAAACAACATCCTATGGCAAAAGAATTGCTCACGGAATGCTTACACTTGGAATACTTAGTGAAATTCTTGTAAAAGAATTTCCTAAAAGTTGGTATAAAAAAGGAAATATTAAAGTCAGATTTACTGCACCTGTATTTCCAAGTGAATATATAATTACATATGGAGAAATAATCTCTATCATAGAATTTGGTGAAAAAAAAATAGCTAAATGTAATATTGGTTGTAAAAAAATAGATGGAACAGATATTATCACTGGTAAGGCAGAAATCGTAGTTTAAGTCTATTGAGGAAAAAAATATGAGTAAAAATTTAAAAACTATAGTTATAGACGCAATGGGTGGAGATTACGGCCCCGAAGTCACAGTTAAGGCAGCGATTAATGCAACAAAGAATAAAGACCTAATCATAATACTTGTTGGTGATATTGAAAAAATCAACCTTGAATTAAATAGATATAAAGAAATAGATAAGCAATTTATAAAAGTATTTCCAGCTGATGGTGTAGTAAATGAAGGTGAGCATCCTGCTTTAGCATTTAAATCTAAACCAAAAGCATCTATATTTGTAAGTGCTGGAATAGTGAAATCTGGTAAGGCTGATGGATTTATAAGTATGGGCTCAACTGGTGCCTCTATTGCAGCTGCTACTGTTCTTTTTGGCACGCATGATGGAGTTGATAGAGGAGCACTTGGCGGTCCAATCATTGGCTTTGCTCCAAAATCAATAATAATTGATCTTGGGACAAATGTTGACACTAAACCAAATCAACTAGTTGATTTTGCAGCATTAGGAAATATTATGTCAAAAAAAATATATAATGTAGATAATCCAAGAATAGCAATATTAAGCGTTGGTTCAGAAGAAGGAAAAGGAAATAATCTAGTTAAAGAGACTACTAAATTATTAAGTAACACAGACTTAAATTTTACTGGTAATATTGAACCAAATGAAATTCCTTTTTCTAAAGCTGACGTGATACTGTGTGATGGATTTGTTGGGAATGTAATACTTAAATTAACAGAAGGACTAGGTGACGCAACTGTTGAGTTAATAAAAAATAATTTGGGAGAAAGCGCTACATCAAAAAGTTTACAAAATGCTGTTTTCGAAAAAATGAATACATTAGCGGCCTTCGGAGGAGGGCCTTTACTAGGAGTAAAAGGACTTGCAATTGTGGGTCACGGTTCTTCTGATGCAAGTGCAATAACCAATGCAGTTGAGACAGCCAAATTTGTAATAAATACAAACTTAATTGAAGCTCAAAAAGAAGAACTAATAAAAGTTCGTAAACAAATAAATAGGTAAAAAAATTGAATACAAAAAAAATAGCATTAATCACAGGCGGTTCAAGAGGAATAGGTGAGGCTACCGCTATTAGATTAGCAAAATTAAATTATAATATAGTCATAACTTATAATTCACATGAAGATGATGCAAATAAGGTCTTAAAGAATATAGAAAAAATAAATCCAGAATCCATGAAAATTAAATGTGATGTTACAGATAAAGACAATGTAAATGAAATGTTTATAAAAGTTGAAAAAGAAATGGGTACAGTTGATATTTTAGTTAATAATGCAGGAGTTATAAGTGATTCTTTACTACTTAGAATGAAAGATGAACAATTTGAATTTACAATGCAAACAAATATGTTTGGTACTTATTATTGCACTAAAGCCGCGTTACCAGGGATGATAAAAAAGAGATGGGGGAGAATCATTAATGTATCTTCGGTTGTGGGTATACGAGGTAATATGGGTCAGTCAAATTATTCTGCATCGAAGGCTGCAGTACATGGATTTAGTCAGTCTCTAGCAAAAGAGGTAGCTAAACGAGGAATAACAGTAAATGTAGTTGCTCCAGGTTATATAAAAACTGCTACGTCCGATGTACTAAATGACAAACAAAAAGAAACTGTTATGACTTGGATTCCTCAAGGGAGATTTGGTGAACCTGATGAAGTTGCTCCAACTATTGCTTTTTTGACTACTAAGGATGCAGACTATATTACTGGAACCATCATAAGAGTTGATGGTGGTATGGCTATTTAAATCAAGAAATGTATAAATCAAATAAACAAAAAAATCTTTTAAAAAAAACTGCAGTCATCACTGGGGGCACGCGAGGAATTGGGAAAGCAATATCAAAAGAGCTTGGCGTAAGAGGTGCAAATGTTGTACTAAACTATTTACGTAATCACAAAGAAGCCAAAAAAACTCAAGAAGAACTGATTGATAATGATATAAATTGTTCAATATATAAATGTAATATTGGTGATATAGAATCGGTAGATAAATTTTATAATAAAATACAAACTCAATATAAAAAAATTGACATATTAATTAATAACGCAGCCTCAGGAGTTATGAAGGAATCTGAAGATTTAGATGTAAAACACTGGGATTGGACTATGGATATCAATGCTCGAGGAACATGGTATATCTCGAAAAAACTCTCTAAACTAATGAGTAATGGGGGAAATATAATTAATATTTCTAGTCCAGGCTCATCAATGGTTCTACCAAATTACTTTCCGATCGGTGTTTCAAAAGCTGCAGTAGAGGCTATAACAAGATATTTATCAATAGAATTATCTGATAAAAATATTTCTGTAAATTCCGTATCTGCAGGATATGTACTAACTGATGCATTAGATCATTTTCCTGATAGCGATATTGTAAAAAAAGTTGCTAAAAAAGCTACACCTGCTGGCCGACCAATAGATCCAAATGATGTAGCAAATGTTGTAGCAATGCTTTGTGGATCTGATGCAGAAATGATTAGAGGTCAAAATATTTTAGTTGATGGTGGCTCTACAATCAATTTTAATGGATAATTGATACTATTTTGTCACCACAAAGTATTGAATGATTAATTTCCTTATTCTTAATTAATCCAATACCTGAAAATTTACTACTATCAAAACTTTTACATAAATAAGAAAGTACTAAGCCCACATTATTGCTTTCAATTGTTCTTAGTATTTTTTCTTCAAAAGGGTAATCAGAAGTTATTCTTACTAATTTTCTTTGAATTTTATTATACGTATCCATACGAGCTACAACTTCCTGACCGATATAACACCCCTTATCAAAACTAATCAATTGATTCATCGATAATTCTAATGGATGTATACCAACAATTTCATCTAATACTGTAATCAAGTTATTAAATCTAAAATTCTTAAATTCAAAATCTGAAATACTAAGAAAACTACTACTAAGAAAACCTATAATATACTGTAAATCATTTTTCTCTATTATGATATCTATCCATTCTAGAGGTTTTGAATTATCTAAAAAAATAAAAAAACTAAAATCTTTGTAATGAATATTCTTAGATTGAGTTATACTAAAGTTAAATATCTCAGATAAAAGTTTAATCGAACCTTCGCCAAAAATAGATATCCTTGCGTAAGAAGAACTAATATTTTCTACATTGATATCTTCCAAGATTACATATTTGGTTATTTGATTTTTTAGATCGCTAGCTTTTGATGAGTCTGATATCAGCAATTTAAATTTTTCTTGTGAATTAACTATTATAAAATTATCAATGATTCGACCATTATCATCTAATAATAATGTTCTAGTATTTAAATTTTCTAATATATCATTAGTTGTTATTCGGTTCAAAAAATCTAATGAATCGGAACCAGAAATCTTTAGAGTTTGTGGATCTGGCCATATATAAAAAAAAAATTATTCATAACTTAAACTGAAAATGAATCACCACATCCACAAGATTTTTTTGCATTTGGGTTATAAAATTCAAAACCCTTGCCATTTAGACCATCTGAAAAGTCTAAAACCGTTCCTGCCAAAAAAACAAAAGCTTTCTTAGGAATATAGACTTCTATACCAGAAGACTTGATTACTTTATCTTCTTTTTCGTGATTATCAACGATATCTAATACATAAGTCAATCCTGAACAACCACCACCCTTAACTGAAACCTTAAGACCAAAATTAGACATAGATTTCTGATTTGCAAACTGCTTAACTTTAGAGGCTGCTTTTTCTGTTATTTTTATTGTATTTATTGGAACAGTGTTTTTTAACATATAATCATTACAATTTGCTCATAAATTTGCTTATACATGAATAATATTTATTCCAATTGTATATTACAATTGAAATATATAAAATAGATAAAACCCTAAATTTTAGAGAATTGAAAATTATAATAATCGATACAGGTGCAGCAAATGTACATAGCGTTAATAAAGCTGTAATCAAAGCTGGAGCTGATCCTTATATTTCGAAAAATAAATCAGATCTTAGAAATTCTGATGCAGTTATTCTTCCAGGGGTCGGTTCTAGTAACTCAGTTATGAAATCACTTAATAATCTAAATTTAACTGAAGAAATAAAATTGTATGCAAGATCAGGGAAGCCGCTTTTATGTATTTGTGTTGGTATGCAAGTTTTGTTTGACCGATCTGATGAAGGAGATACGAATTGCTTAGGTATAATCAGCGGAAAAGTAAAAAAATTCTCAGAAAATATGATGAATGAAAATGGTAGAAAAATGAAAATACCTCATATTGGATGGAACAAAATAAAAATAATTCAGAAAAAACATAATATATTAAATGATATCCCTAACAATTCATATTTTTATTTTGTTCATTCTTTTTTTTGTGCCCCAAAAGAAAATAATAATATTATTGCTACTACTGATTATGGAATCGAAGTATGTGCAATAGTAGGAAATAATAATATTATTGGTACACAATTTCATCCTGAAAAAAGTGGAGATATCGGAATTAGTATCTATAAAAATTTTATAAATATGGTTAAATAATATGGAAATTATACCTGCAATAGATATCAAAGAAGGAAAATGTGTAAGATTATTCCAAGGAAATTATTCAAAAGAAAAAATTTTCGGGGATGATATTATTGAAATTGCGAGTAAGTGGATAGAAATGGGTGCAAAAAGATTACATATAGTTGATTTGGATGGAGCAAAAAACGGAATAAGAAAAAATAATATAATCGTAAAAAAATTAGTAGAATTTTGTGATATACCAGTACAAATTGGCGGAGGAATAAGAACTTTTTCTGATGCAAAAGAATTATTTCATCTAGGAGTTGATAAAATTATTTTTGGTACAGCTGCTGTGCAAAGCCCAGAAGAAATTTCAAGATCCGTAGAAAAATTTGGGAAAGAATTTATAATTGTGGGAATTGATGCAAAAAATGGTATGGTTCAAACTGACGGATGGCTAGTCAATTCAAAAATGAATTCTAATATATTGTTTAATAATATGATTAATTTAGGGGTAAATCAGTTCATTTATACAGATATAAACAGAGATGGTACTTTGTCTGAGCCAAATTACAAACATATTATTGAAATTTTAGAAAATTTTAGAATAAATTTAACAGTTGCAGGAGGTATAGCAACAATCGAAAATCTTGAAAAATTGAAAACTATAGGAGCTCATTCAGCAATTTCTGGAATGGCTCTATATGAAGGAAAAATAAATTTAGTAGAAGCAATAAAAAAGTTATTATAGGAGAAAAATTATTATGAAGACTTCCATAAAAAAAATAAATAATATGTTAAACCCGACTTTAGAAGAAACATTTGACCCACAATCTATGATTGCCTTAATACCAATTCATTGTGAACAAAAAGTTGCAGATATCGGCTCAGGTCCAGGATGGCTATCTATCCCGCTTGCAAAATATCTATATATGGGAAAATGTATAGCAGTTGATATTCAAAATGAAATGCTAAAAAAAGTAAAATCCCAAGCTAAAAAATATAAGCTAGGTAATGTTGAAACGATTTTGTCGAAAGAAAACATAGTTCCAATTGATAATGATAGTGTGGAAGGTGTAGTTTTTTCAGACATATTAAATGAATCTACAGATATAGATAAAATATTAAAAGAAGGTATAAGAATATTAAAAAAATCTGGATGGTTATGTGTTGTAGAATGGCTACCAAGTGAAGAATCTAAACCAAAATATGGACCTAGTAAATCATCAAGATTGAAACAAGAAGAAATTAGGAAAAAAATAGAAAAAAATGGACTTTCAACTATAACTTCAAGGCATCTTACCCGACACAAATATATTATCGTAGCTAGAAAAAAGTGATGGAGTAAAAATTGCTTACACATAGAATTATCCCATGTTTAGATGTTGATGAAGGAAGAGTAGTTAAAGGGATAAACTTTTTAAATATTTCAGATGTGGGAGATCCTACAGAACTTGCTATTTTTTATAATGAATCAGGTGCAGATGAATTAGTTTTTTTAGATATTACAGCTTCATCAGACAATAGAAATATTATGGTCGATGTAGTTAAGAAAGTTTCATCAGAAGTATTTATTCCTTTGACAGTTGGAGGAGGAATTAGATCTAAAAAAGATATGCAAAATATGCTTGAAGCTGGAGCAGATAAAGTTTCAATAAACAGTGCTGCGGTGAATAACCCTAAACTTATTGAGGAATGTGCAAAAGAGTTTGGTTCTCAGTGTGTAGTTGTCGCAATGGATGTAAAAAAATATAATAACCACTGGAATATTTTCACTCATGGAGGTAGAAAAAATACAAATATAAATGTGCTTAATTGGGTAAAACAAGCTACTGAATTAGGTGCAGGCGAACTTCTCGTTACCAGTATGGATACTGATGGTAAAAAAAGTGGATATGATAATGAATTATTATACTCAATAGATGAATTAGTAAATGTACCTATCATAGCTAGTGGAGGTGCAGGAGAAAAAAAGCATTTCTATGATGCAATTGTCAAGGGCAAGGCAGATGCAGTATTAGCTGCATCTCTGTTTCATTATAAGGAAATGAGTATACGTGATTTGAAGCATTATCTCGCTGAAAATGGTATTCCAGTTAGAAAGATTTAAATCAATGGTGGTCACCTTACATACAGAAATACCTACTAAGCCAAAGTCTATAGCCTTTGATTGCTATAAAACTTTATTTTATAACACTGAAGAAAGTTGGATAAAGTTTTTTGAAGAAATTATTCATAAACAAAAAATTCCATTAAACTCTGAAAACTTTTGGAAAAAATGGAAAAAATATGAAGTTGATTTTCGGAAAAATAGAACTGATTTAGGTAGGCCTTATAATTCTCCTAAATTTAAAACTTATCAAGAGGCTTGGACAGATTGTTTCAAAAAAGTTTTTGAAGATATAAATTTTAATGGTGATCATAATGAGGCTGGTATGATGGCAAGCAATCATATGAGTAAAAAACCTATTTTTGATGAAACATTAGAAGTTCTTAAAAGTTTAGGTGAAAATTATAAACTTGGTTTATTTTCAAATGCAGATCATGATTGGATTATCAAGCTTATAAAAACTCATAAAATAAAATTTGACTTTATTGCATCTTCTGAATTAGCTCAAACCTATAAACCATCATTGGAAGCATTTGAATTTTTATCTAAGGGATTAAATGAAGCAAAAAAAAATATTTGGTATGTAGGAGACCATCTATATGATGATGTCCTTGGAGGCTTTAGAGCAGGAATGACAACGGTTTGGATAAATCGAAATAATGAAAAAATTACTCGGGAACCAAAACCAAATATCGAAATAACAAGTCTAAAAGAGATTTCAGAAATCATTAATCATATATCTTAGATATAATATACTAGAGGATAAAAAAAATGAATAAGCAACTTTTACCAGCAATAATTCAAGATGAAAATACAAAAAACATTTTAATGCTTGGATACATGAATGAAGAAGCTCTAAATAAAACTATTGCTGGACCCAATGTGTGGTTTTTTTCTCGATCCAGAAAAACTTTATGGGAAAAAGGGGAAACTTCCGGTAATTATCTTCGAGTAAAAAAAATTAATATCGACTGTGATATGGATTCTATATTAGTGACAGCAATACCAGAAGGCCCTACTTGCCACACAGGAAATATATCATGTTTTGAGTCTACCGCTAACAAAAAAGACTCTATATTTAATTCCTTAAATGAAAATAACCAATCCGAAATAATTGATAAATTAATTGAAATAATCTCTGAAAGAAAAACTAATAATAATATCAAAACTTCCTACACATCTAAGTTACTAAATTCAGGAATTAAGAGAATATCTCAGAAAGTCGTTGAGGAAGCAGGAGAAGTTGCAATTGCATGCGTAAGTAATGATAAAGAAGAAATTATAAATGAATTTTCAGATCTTATATATCACATGTTAGTACTTATTGAGGCATCTCCAATAACATATGGTGATGTCTGGGCTCAACTAAATTCTAGAATGAAAAAATAATTATGCTGGTACGAAATTATTGTCTTCTGGATTAACCTCACCTCTATCTATGGCTATAGCATACTCCATTGCGACAATAGAAACATCTATCATATCTTTATCGGGAAAGTTAGTTGTTAATTCTTGTAATAGTAAATTTGGCAAAGATAGAATTCTAGTAAAAAAATTATCATATTTCCCAGTAAATCTAATAAATTCATAAGAAATTGATGTAATTATTGGTATTAAGAAAATTCTTGAAGAGACTAAAAACCATACCGGCTCTCTTGGTATTAGTATGAAAACAAGTATTGAAAGAAATACTACAGTTAATAAAAATGAAGTCCCGCAACGAGGATGTGCTGGAGAAAAATTTATAATATTCTTAAACTTTAAACTTTTGTTAGATTCCATACAATGTACAGTCATATGCTCAGCACCATGATAACCAAACACTCTCTTTATATCGCTCATTCTACCTATAAGAAATATATAACCTAGAAATAATATTAATCTTATTACTCCTTCGATAATATTTGACACAAAATGATTAGAAAAAATTGAATCAGCTATACTTGACAAAAACAGAGGTAATAAAAAAAAGAATGATAGACCAAACAGTAATGAAAAACTAATCATGATTATGATAGCAAATTTTGAAATTTCCGAACTGTCATCTTCTTCAGCTGCCTCGCTAGCTGAGTAAGTTAATGCTTTTGTTCCAATTATTAAAGTTTCAAGTAAAACTAAAATACCTCTAATAAAAAAAAAATTTCTTAAGTTTGAATTAGCCCATGATTCAAGCGGTATAGATCTTTTTACAATATCACCATTTGGTTTTCTAACTGCGAGAGTTGCTCTTTTCATGCCTCGAATCATGACACCTTCAATTACAGCTTGACCACCGTATAGAAAATTTTTGTTACTCAAAACTATGAATTATTAAGGTTATATCTTCTCTTCATTCTTTCAACCCTACCTTCAGTATCAACAATTTTTTGTTCACCAGACCAAAAAGGATGACAACTACTACAAATCTCAACGCTTAAACTTTCTTTTGTTGAGCCTACTACCCATGAAGAAGAACCACAAGCACAAATTAATTTGGCTTGATCATTATATTTCGGATGTAATTCTTTTTTCATAAATATTACCCCTTAATAGGATCTACATTAACTCTTCTTTTGTTTTTGGAAGAAAAATCAAATCTTACATTACCATCTATTAGAGAATATAAAGTGTGGTCTCTACCTATACCAACATTATTTCCAGGGTTAAACTTCGTACCCCTTTGGCGAACTATAATAGAACCAGGAGTGACACTAGAGCCAGAGAAAATTTTAACGCCTAATCTTTTTCCTGCACTATCTCGGCCATTTCTAGAAGTTCCACCACCTTTTTTATGTGCCATATTATCCCCTTTCTTTTATTTAGTTGAAATATTTTTAATAATTACTGAAGTTAAATTTTGCCTATGACCTCGTAATACACGTTGACGAGTTTTATTTTTATATCTTAATGATATCACTTTATCTGATTTTTTTTGATCAGCTATTTCAGCTACGACCTTTTTACCTTCAAGAATAGGTTTACCAATTTCAATGGTTCCATCTATAGAAGAAAGTAAAACATTTTCAAAAACAATGTCCGAGCCTATTTCAGCATTAATTTTTTCAACATCAATCTGATCACCTTCACGGACCCTGTATTGTTTTCCACCAGTTTTTATAACTGCATAATCCTGCGACATATAATTATCCCTAATAAACTAAACTACTATTTTATTAAAATTGAAGCCTAAGGTCAATTATATTTTAACAATATAACATTAGAAAACTTATATTATAGTTGTTCAATCTGATAATCTTGAACAATATAACCTAAATCAATAGCTTTATTTATATCATTTGGGTTAAGTTTTTTATCTAATATATCAATAATTTTATTTACTCCCATTAGGGAATTGAGATTTTTCACATATAATCTTTTAGAAGAATAGTCATTATAAATATAGTCTTTTTCTACAGAACACCAGGGAGCTAATTTTTTTTGATATTTATCTTTAATAATTACCTTTTGTTTAATTACCTTATTATTAGTAATGATTTTTTCATACATGGAAATCATATTGCTGTATGAATATTTCTCATAAATTATTTCTTTTGAATAAGAAAAAATATCCATACTAATATCTAAGCTTTCAAGTATAAGTTCGACAGCTGTATCAATATCTCCATAAGGAAAAAGCTTTATTGCAGGTATATCACTGTAACTCCTAAATCCTCCAACTGAAGAACACACTGCAGGAGTATGATTAACTACAGATTCTAGTGGAACTAAACCAAATGATTCTACAAAATTTCCTGGGCAAAGTGTTACATTAGCTAAAGAATAAAAATCATTCATATTATCGTGTGATGCCCACTGATATAATTTTAGAATATTTTTAGCTTTCTCATTTTCAGCTATCTTAACTATTTGTTCGTAAGAAAGTGAGGTATCATCATTATTTGTATTTTTTGAAAAATAAGGAGCTAGAAGATTAACTTTTTTTTGGGGAATTTTATTTTGTAATTTAACTGCTATTTTTATAGCTTGGATAATACCCTTAGCAGTTTGAGGTCTATGAGGGAATAACAAATTAATACCTTCTAAATCATTATTTTTATTCGAATTTAAATTTTCATTGATTTTTAATCCATTTGGCACAGCTATAATTGGTTCTATTATTTTCTTCTTTGCCAATACTAATGTAGCTTCAATACATTGCTTCAGATAATCACTCGGTACAATAGTAGCGTCAGCGGCAAGAGAAAGTGATGAAATAATTGCCTCGTCGTATATAAAATCATGAAAAGAACGAATAATTTTTTTATCAGAAAAAGAATCTCTATGATACATTCCATCTGCATGCAAATATATTCTATCTGCCCATTCACTAGCTTCTCTAATTACTTTAAGTGATTTGATTAAACTAATTGGAGAGACCTGATAAGGAGAAGGAAATTTTCCTCGAAAAAATAAATGAGGATATATCTTCGAATTACCTAAAAGAAATTTTTCTTGATTATTTTCGCTAGAAGTACACCAAACTTTAATTTCATGCCCATATTCACCTAATGAAATTGCTAAATCATGTAAAATCTTTTGAGATCCTCCCATTATACTTTTCTCATATAATGGAGCTAGAGAAAAAATAGCAATTTTCATAATGACCTACTGTGTCTTAATAAATTTTCCATAGTTACGGTTAGACCATACTAATGGTTCATAATCAGAAAAAATAATGTCCTTAACCTTTCCTATAAATATTGTATGATCTCCTGCACTAATATCATTATATAATTCACAACTCATACTAGCCAAAGAATTATTAATTACTGGAATATCATTCAGTTTAGAAAAATTTTTTTTTTCAAAACTGAAATCTCTATCCTTTTGACTGTTCTGAGAAAGAGAAAAATAATCTGCTATTTTTTTTTGATCATTTGATAAAAAACTAAGACCAAATACTTGAGAAGATATTATTAATTCATGAGATTTTCTCTCTGACCCAACAACTACTAATATTAATAAAGGATCTAATGAAACTGACGTAACAGAAGCTGCTGTCATTCCATGATAAGATCTATTATTGTCAAAGGTTGTGATTACAGATACACCTGTAGGGAACTTAGCCCATACGTTTTTAAATAAATTTATTTTTTCTATTTTTTGCCCCATATTATTTTATCCAATCTATTTTTTCAGGATCTCTATATCCAGATAATTCAACATATGCATACCCAATACTATTATAATCTTTATCAAAAACTGTTGACTTACCTTCCCAATAAGTTTGCGTTGGTGGTAGCCCTTCAGATATCTCTTGATCAAGGATATCTGGCTTGACAATAAAACTCAAATTTATTTCTTCGAGATATATCTCCCAATTTGAAGGATAGGTTGTTTTAGTTTTTTCACTAAACCACTCATCTGATATATCTATCTTTATACCGTTAGTTATATGGATTACTTCACCATCATTTTTTTGGTAGGAGGCATATAAAGATTCAATCCTTCCTTTTACATCTCTTGACTGAGAAATCATTATATTATCACCATTATCAAGCATTATCCCAAACCATTGCCATCCAGCAGGTTTACCTGGGACAAAAAAATCTCCCCATTGATGATCAAACCAAGATTCTCCATTTACTGACATTATCTTATCTTTAATCTTAATTTTTCCTGAAGTTTTTTGCCTAGGCCAAGTATAGTAATAGCTATAACCTAAACTTGTTTCAAACCAACCAATTTGGTTGTGTAATATTGGTTCTTGAAAAGATTCTAAATGTAAGTCTATATCTAACTCTTCTGATAAGATACTTATATGGAATTTTCCAGGTTTTGGCCCAATAGTATATTCCCAATCAGAAATATAAATTTTCCCGACGTCGCTTAAAAAGGAATTGTTCAGTCCCTTATCTGCCCTAGCTAGTTGAAAAACTTCTCCAGTTTTTATATTTGAAATGCTAGCCTGTGCTACATAATTATCTTTATCATTATTGCGTGACTTAAATATTACAAAATGATAGCCCCATTTATCTCCAATTTCATCTTCTAGGTGACCGTTATGGTACCACCATTCTAATCTATTATCATGAGCAAATTCATGCTTAGAAATTTCAGATTCATGATTTAAATTCAAATAATAAGGAATTGGAGTTGGCTTTGGAGAAAGATCTCTGTCTAATATATTTACTTTTTCTCCATTTGAACATGCTGAAAAAACAAAAAAAATTATTATGTAAAATACTTTATTTTTCATGTGAAATATTAGGTAAAATTTTATCTAACCAANTTGGTAACCACCAATTTAATGGGCCTGCGATTCTCATTAATGAAGGAGCAATTAAAGCTCTAACCAGTGTTACATCTACAAAAACCGCGATTGCTAATCCTAGTCCAATTGCCTTAACAACAACTACATCAGCAATAATAAAACTTGAAGCTACCACTATTAAAATAGCAGCAGCCCCAGTTATTATAGAACCACTTTTTTGTAATCCAATAGAAACGCTTTGCATATTATCATTTGTTTTTTTATAAGCTTCTGAGACTCGTGACAATAAGAAAATTTCATAATCCATACTTAATCCAAATATTACTGCAAAGAGCAGAATGGGTAATGTAGAATCAATAACACCCATTGGTTGAAAATTTAGTACATTACTAAAATTACCATCTTGAAATATAAATACTAATGCCCCGTAGCTTGCAAATATAGATAATATATTTAAAATTACTGCTTTTAATGGCAAAATTATTGATCTGAATAAAATCATTAATGAAACATAAGTTACGGCAACTACCACTAGTACAACTATAGGGAATTTTTTATATAAACTATTAACTATATCTGTCGTTTCACCAGGACCTCCATCAACAAACATTGCTCCTTTTTCTAAACTAAAAGACCTAATCTCTGTTACCAAATTTCTAGTTTCGGGTCCAAATGGGTGATAATCACTTTCTAACAAAAATAAAATAGCGCCATCTCTGGCAAAATTCTGAACAATATTTCTAACTTCAAAATCTGTTAGTGAATTAGGATTATCATACATTAACAAATATTGTTCAAAAGTAAAAGTTTCATCAATATTAACTATACTTTTTACTCTAATTACTCCTTCTATATTTTCTAAATTTTTACCTAAATCATAAGCATAACTCAGATTTTCAGAGTCAAAAGTTGCTCCATCAAAGGTATATATTACAGGAATAACTGTCTTTTTACCAAAGTCAAATTCATCATATAAAATATCAAACCCTTGTCTACTTTCAATAGATTTAGGTAATATTGTTGCATCAACAGTTCCTAATCTCATACTTAAAACAGGAGTTGCTAAGACTAATAATATCGTAGTTGTAGGAACTAAAATTAACCACGGTTTAGACATCACCCATTTTGAAAAAGGTAACCAAAACTCAAATTTACTATTTCTTTTTGGTAGAACTCTAAAGTTATTAATTCTATGCCCTATGAAAGAAAGTAATACAGGCATCAAAGTTAAAGATGCAAACAGCGCGCAAAATATTACTACTACTGCACCTATACCAACCGATCTAAGCATCATAATGTCAAATGTAATTAGGCTGACTAATCCTACAAGGCTAGTACAAGCAGAAAAGAATATAGCTGGCCCTGCTCTAGTATGGGTATTGATTATTGCATCTTCAACATGTTTTGTAGTGGCTAACTCTTCTTTAAATCTTGAGGTATAAAATAAAGAGTAATCTATTCCGAGACCTATACCCAATAAAGTGACAATATTTAGAGCAAATACAGACATATCAATACCCTGAGAAATCAAGTAAACTAAAGCTAGTCCTAAAATTACCCCACCTCCACCTACAGCAGCAGGTAAAAATGCAGCTATAATGGTACCAAACACTATCAACAAAGTGACAGTAGCTAAAGGAAAAGCAAAAAGTTCCCCCTTCCTAAGATCTTTTTCGCTAGCTAAAGATATGTCCCTGTATAGAGCAGGTCCTCCTGTAATAATCATCTTTAAGTTACCTGGATTGATCTCTTTTTCAACCATTTCAAGGAACTCTAGTGACTCCTCTAATTCAATATTTAGGCCAACTGTTGCATGAACAGTATTACTTATATTTGAAGCCCTATTGGGATCATCTGTATGGGTAATTATGGATGAGACTTCTTTATATTTGTACAAAGGTGACAATGCACCTTGAATATTTTGAGTGAATCTTGGATCAAAGGGGGACCAATTTTCATGACTAAAAACTATATCGAAAGCTATAGTTGAAACATTCATTTTTTCTTGCATCATTTTCCGAGCTTCAACCGAAGGAAATTTTTCATTAGAAAATCCTCCAGGCTTTAGGTACTTCTGTGCCTGAGGTGCAAATGGTAATGACAAAAAAACCAAAAGAACCCATATTAGTAGAATGTAAAGCCTCAGTTTAATTATTTTTTTACCAAAATTTTCAAACATTATCTAATAAAAAAATATTTATTCCTCTTTATCTGGTGTAGATTCTTGTTCATTTAAAGTTGAAGGTTTACTTATTTCATTTTCTATTAAACTCAGATCTACTTTTTCAGCTGCAGTTCTCGGGCCTTCAGGAAGCATTGTTATTGCTGAAACTCTATCTCCAGAATTAGGTTTAACAACGCTCACACCTTGAGCATTTCTACCAGTTTCTCTAATCTGACCAGTAGGAACTCTAAGTACTTGTGCTTTTTCTGTTACACAAGCTAATCTTCCAGTTGACGAATCCTTAATTTTTTTGATTTCTTCTTCTGAGTATTTTTTTCTTTTGTCAATATATCCTTCGTTACGAAGCTCTTTACTAATAACAGTTGCATCAACAATCTTTCCTGTTCCTTTAGATCCTTCAGTAACTTTTTGGGTAATAAGACCCTTGCCTCCTTTTTGTTGCTGTCTATAGTCTTGCAAGGAGGTAAATTTCCCTCTTCCCTGCTGAGAAACAGTAAATAAAAATCCATCTTCCTCATTCACTACAGTAAGGGCAACAACTTGGTCTTTAGGATTAAGTCTTATCCCCCTCATACCTCCAGCTGCTCTTTGGCGAGGAGTTATAGAGGATGAAGCAAATCTTATTGAAAGTCCATTTCTTGTAACAATTATTACATCTTCCTTATTACTTACCAATCTAGCAGAAACTAAAGCGTCATCTGATTTGAGATTAAAACATTTCAATCCACTTCTATTCATATTTCTTAAAAGAGGCAAATGCATACGCTTAACTTGCCCTTTTTTTGTAGTCATAAATAAATAAGTGTCTTCCAAATAACTTGAGACAATCTCAACCGCCTGGACTTGCTCATTAGGTTCCATATTAAATCCCAAGTTTTGAACCGGTGTACCTCTTGTATTCCTTGATTGATCAGGTGATAACTCAAAAACACGTGTAGCGAATACTTTTCCTTTATCAGTAAAAAACAATATATAGTCATGAGTATTACCAGATAGCAGATGATGAGCAATGTCGTCATCTTTGGTCATACGTTGACCTTTAACACCTTTACCACCGCGATTTTGTTTTTTATACGTATCCATAGGAACTCTTTTTACATATCCATTTTTACTAAGAGTAACTATAACTTCTAGTCTAGGCTCAGTGTCTTCTCTTCTCCATTCACCTAATTCTTCTTCGTGGATAACGGTTCTTCGTTCGTCACCATATTTCTTTTTTAAAGCCTTAGTTTCATTAGATACTTCTAATAGAACTTTTTGATTATCTGAAAGTAAGTCTTCTAATTTTTTTATTTCTTCTAGTAATTCCTTATATTCATTTTCTATCTTCTCTCTTTCAAGAGCTGCCAACCGCCTTAATTGCATATCTAATATAGCCTGAGACTGAATCTCTGAAAGTTTAAATTCTTTCATTAATGCTTCACGAGCTGTTTCTACGTCTACAGATGCTCGAATTAATTCAATGGCCTTATCAAGATTATCTATAGCTATTCTCAAACCTTCTAAAACATGCAACCTAGCTTTATTCTTTTTCAAATCAAACTCGGCCCGTCTTCTAACCACTTCAACCCTGAATTCTACATAATAGTTTAAACATTGTTTCAAGTTGAGAACTTTTGGCGTGCCATCTACGAGTGCTATCATATTGAAAGAAAACGAACTTCTCAAAGGAGTTAGCTTGTACAGGTTATTGAGTACTACTGGAACATGAGCCGAACGCCTCAACTCAAGTACTACCCTCATGCCCTTTCTATCAGATTCATCTCTTATTTCACTTATACCCTCTATTTTACGAGTCTTAATTAGATCAGCTATTTTAGTAACAAGAACTGATTTGTTCATTTGGAATGGTATTTCAGTGAAAACAATTCTCTTACGTTCTTGCCTTGGCACATCCTCAATTTTATGTGTAGCCTGGACTATCACCCTACCNCTGCCGGTATTATAAGCATTACGTATGCCTTCTTGCCCCCATATATGTGCACCTGTTGGAAAATCAGGGCCTTTAATATGACGCATTAATTGATCTACAGTTGAAGTTGGATCTTTAATTAATTGAATTATGCCATCACAAACTTCACTCAAATTATGAGGAGGAATATTTGTTGCCATTCCAACTGCTATTCCCGAAGCTCCATTGACAAGTAGGACAGGTAATCTGGATGGAAGAACTCTAGGCTCCTTCAAGGACTGATCAAAATTATCACTCCAATCAACAGTTTCCCTATCTATATCAGTTAGTATCATCTCTGTAATAGGAGCAAGTTTGCATTCAGTATATCTCATTGCAGCAGCACTATCTCCATCAATTGACCCAAAATTACCTTGACCGTCAACCAAAGGATATCTAAAAGAAAAAGGTTGCGCCATTCTAACTTGTGCTTCATAAACAGCACTATCTCCATGAGGATGATATTTTCCAAGTACTTCACCAACAAGCCTAGCACTTTTTTTATAAGATGAATTTGGCCTCATACCTTGATCATACATTGCGTATAATATTCTTCTTTGTACAGGCTTTAATCCATCTCTAACATCCGGTAATGCTCTAGATACAATAACACTCATAGCATAGTCTAAATATGACGAGCTCATTTCTTTTTGTATTTCTATCGGTTCAATATTCCCAAGGTCATTATTGACCATAATTTTCTCCAAAATATATAAAAATTTAATAAGATTATTTCGTAACTTATTCTTTCCCAGAAGTTTTGTCTCGCGCGCGCACGCCCGCGCGNGATGTGTTTTTGAATTATCGTATTAAAGTTCAGACTTTATCTGATATATAACGCAACAAATTATCAAACCCCTTTGGATTATTTTCAATTTTATGAGCTTGCCACTGTACTCCAACAACCCAATTCTTTCCAGGTAACTCAATGCCATGCAGAATTCTATCTTCTGAATAAATTGTTGATATTAATTCGCTCGCAAGTTCTTTATGTGTTAACGCAAATTTATGATTGGAAGGTATTGTAACCCAACCAGATCCACCAATTGTATAAGATAACTTTCCTCCAGGTGAAATAAAAACCGGATGCTTGAGATCTTTGCCATTATGATCATGATTACTTCTTATCAAAATTGGATCAAGTCCCCCAAAAAAAGAATTAAGTAGATACATACCCCAATTTATGCATAAAANAGGAATCCTTTCGAGCAATGCGTTCTTTAATAATTTTTTCGCTCTCGTTTTATCATTAGAATGAAATTCATTATCGCTGACAAGTATCAATGCAGAGATTTTGTTATCATTTGACCTTAAATCAATAGGTTCTGCACCAAAATTACCTATATCATCAATAAGCTGACTTAATATTGTTTTCTCTCCATCGGAAGATGTAAAAATCCCCACATCAGATTTCAATAAATTTTTATTCATTTTAGAATGGAATCCCCCATATACCAAGCCACTTTTCCAGTCTAGATTCAATAGTCAAACCATAATTTTTTAATGCGTAGCCTAATCTAGTTTCAATCGGTCTAGCTCTATCACCTTGATTATCTCCCGTGGGTACAAAAGGATAGAAAGCTTTGAGGTCATATCTATATATTAGGTAAACTTTAGTTGTCTCAATAGTTTCTTGAGATTTTTGTTTGTCCGAGAAAAAAAATTCAAATACCAGCCCAATAATATTTTCTTCTCCCCCATTGCTCTTTATTGCATTTCCTACAGTAAAAATACTTGATAGTAAATCATAGAATTTTCCATCTTCTAAAACAACCCATTTTGTTGAATGTGAGTCATCTAAAATATTAAACGACGTTTTTGTCGATCCTTCTCCGGTATAAAGAGCCGTATTCAATTCTTTTTGTAAATTTCCAAGATAAAAATTTTCATCATTAGGATGAAAAACTACACCAGCTTTTCTTGCTGCAGAAATTTCTCCTCTTTGATAAAGTTCTCTTTGAGCTTTATCTAAAGTCAGCAAAATATCCCAATCGGTAAGATTTTTCCTTGATGTTGTAAAGATGTTAAGTATTTTGTTTATCAATCTAAAACCTGTGTTTTAAATTTCTTAGCCTTTTGACTCTTTCTTCAGTAGGTGGATGAGTTGAAAAAAGATTCATTGAACCTTCACCCTTTAGAGCTGAGGGTATAATTAGGAAAGCATTTGCTGTTTGAAATTTTCTAAGATCTTGATCAGGAATTCTTGCCAATGAACCACTAATTTTTTCTAAGGCATTAGCCAAGGATTCTGGATCACCAGTTATTTCAGAACCTGTATGATCAGCTCCATACTCTCTATGCCTAGTTAAGGATAGAACAAGTATCTGTCCCAAAAAATATACTAACATTGTTACCAAATAAATAATCATTATTCCGCCAGAACTATTATTCCTAGTACGACCCATACCTCCAAACATCATATTCCAAAAAAACATCGTCATTAAGAAACTAGTCAATGTCGTTAAGAAATTTGCAATTGCCAAAACTTTCATATCTTGATTCGCAACATGAGCTAGTTCATGACCCAAAACAGCTCTTAATTCTAATTCTGTTAGACGTTCAATAATCCCTTTTGTAACTGCTACTACCGAATTTTGAGAATTCCTACCTGTGGCAAAAGCATTTGGAACCATAGAGTCAATTATTGCGACTTTTGGCATGGGCATATTATAATTATTTGCAAGATTTCTAACAATCGAAAAAAGTTTTGGATTTGACTGTTCGTCAATTATTTTAGCTCCCGTGCTTTTTAATACAAGTTTGTCAGATGTATAATATTGAAACACTACCATAGCTCCAACTATCAAAAAAATAAAAGTTAGAGGAATTCCAGCAGAAAGTAAGAAAAGAGAAAAAATAGAGTATAAAACTCCAAGCATAAACACAGTAAAATACATACGCAATATCAGACTTTTATCTTTATGAAATTTTGTAACTGGGTTAGAATTCATATTAAGTTCCTATATAATTATTACAATTATAGTATTAATCTTATTAATTTTACATTTTTAATTCTCTAACAATGGACAAATCTTTAATAAAAAAACTAAAAAATGCATTGCTTGAAGCGTCAAATGCTGCAAGTGAATTCGTTATAAATAATTTCGAAGGAGATTTTGATGTGTTTAACAAGGGAATTATTGAAGGGGAAAATTTAGTAACAAGTATAGATAAAAAAAGTCAAGAAATAGTATATAAAGTGATGATAAAAAATTTCCCTGATCATGTATTACTGGGTGAAGAAGATTCAGATTATAAGGAGGAAAAAGCGAAAGATTGGATGTGGGTTGTAGACCCAATAGATGGAACAACTAATTATGTTAANAAACTATCAATATTTGCTATATCAATAGCAATTTTATACAAAGGGACCCCTGTCGCATCATCCATAACAATACCAAACATTAAGCATAAAAAAATAATTATGTTCGCAATAAAAGATGAAGGGACCTGGATAAATGACAAAAAAATAAATATTAATCATAGCTTTGAAGTACCCAAAAAAGGTATATTATCAGGAAATCCAAAATGGTTTAGAAACAAATTTATTTTACCTGACAAATTAATTGGGAATCTGGGAGAGATTAGAAATCTAGGCAGTACATGTTATGAACTTTTTCTAGTAGCTAATAATCAAATGCAATATGCAATTAGCGGCTATGCTCATAGTTGGGATTTCGCAGCAGGAATACTATTGATAAAAGAAGCTGGAGGAAGTGTAATGAAATATTCTGAAAAAGAAAATAGGTTCATTAATTTCCAAGGATGGTCAAAAGGCTACTTAAATGACGAGGATACTTATAATTCTATCCAAAACTGGAAAGGACTTATCTTATCTGGGAATAAAAAAATTGTTAAGTACATATCTAATAACATCAAAAAATGAAAAAAATTATTAAAAAATTTATTTTCATGACCTAAGTAATGATAAAATAATATTTTATAAATTTTAAATTGGAACAATCATTGAAAATTGAAATATATGATTCTACATTGCGAGACGGTACTCAACAGGAGGGGATATCTCTTTCTGTAGAAGATAAACTTGCAATAACTCAAAAGTTAGATGAAATAGGGGTGCACTATATCGAAGGTGGCTTTGCAGGAGCTAACCCAAAGGATGATGATTACTTCAAAAAAGTTCAAAAACTTAAACTTAAGAATGCTAAAATTGCAGCATTTGGTAATACTAGAAGGGCTAATAATAATCCTGAATCTGATCCAACACTAAAAGCTTTAATTGATACTAAAGCTGAAATTTTAACTATTGTTGGTAAATCATCAGACTTCCAAGTTGAAAATGTTTTACAAACTTCTCTAGAAGAAAATATGAATATGATAGCAGATTCTGTATCATACTTAAAATCAAAAAACAGAGTAGTATTTTTTGATGCTGAACATTTTTTTGATGGATATAAATCTAATCCTGATTACTCTATAAATGTTCTTAAGATAGCTTATGATAATGGAGCAGAAAGATTAATTTTATGTGATACAAACGGCGGAACATTACCCAGTGAAATTTACAAAATAACAAAAGAAGTATCTAAAGCATTACCTGAAGATGTTATATTAGGAATTCACACTCATAATGATACTGACACAGCAGTTGCATCAGCAATAGCAGCTTATGAAGCAGGTGCTATTCAAATACAAGGTTGTGTTAATGGATATGGCGAAAGAACTGGAAATGCAAATATTGTTAGCATAATTGGGAATCTAAAACTTAAAATGAAGATAGATGCAATTGATGATGAAAATGTTTCAAAATTAACTGAGCTTGCAAATTTTGTAGCTGAGAAAGCTAATAGAAGACCTTTTCAGTTTCAGCCATTCGTAGGATCAAGTGCATTTGCTCATAAGGGTGGGTTACATGCATCTGGAACTGAAAAACAAGTAAATGCTTACCAACATATNGATCCTGGACTTGTTGGAAANTCTAATGGAGTTGTTATCTCAGAATTATCAGGTAAGAGTAATATNTTAAATAGAATAAAAGAACTTAATCTTGATAATATNCTAGNNAATGANGATGCAATAAAAATTGTAAATTTTATAAAAGATAGAGAATCAAAAGGTTTTTCTTATGAGGGTGCAGAAGCTTCATTTGAATTGATTTTAAATCAATTTTTACCTAATTATCAATCTCCATTTGAGCTTGTAGACTTTATGGTTATTGTGGAAAATAAAAGAAGATCCTCATTTGGGGTAGGATGGAGAAATGATGGNGTAGAACATGAAATGTTATCAGAAGCCACTGTTAAAGTTAAAATCAATGAAGATATTCATCACACTGCCGCTGAAGGCAATGGGCCCGTAGATGCACTTGATCAAGCACTAAGAAAAGGATTATTAAATTCTTATCCTGAATTAAAAGCAATTCGCTTGACAGATTACAAAGTTAGAGTAGTGAATGAAGGTTCGGGGACTGGCTCAATTGTTAGAGTAATTATTGAATCTGCAGACGATAAAGATGTATGGTACACAGTAGGAGCGTCAAGCAATATTTTGGAAGCTAGTTGGCTAGCTCTTAGTGATAGTTTTGAATGGTGGATAAACAAGCACAATATCAGTAACTCTCCTAAATAAAAAACATTCAACTCTCAACATGAACCAAGAAAATATTAAAATGTCTGCTGGAATACTAGCTCTAAATAGAATAAAAAAGCAACAATTAAAAGAAATCCCAGATAAACTAAAACCCAAAAATATCTATGATGCATATAAAGTTCAGGAACAAATGCATAATATATTTCAGGAAATAAATTTTGGAAAGCGTGTAGGATATAAAATTGGGTGTACTTCTTCAGTGATGAGAAAGTATTTAGGAATTAATGANCCATGCTATGGCGGAATATTAAATACAGGTACTAATTATATTTCTGCAAATAAAAAATTCGAAGATTTTGTCATGCCTGGGGTTGAAATTGANCTTGCGGTCTTTACAAATGAAAATCTAATTTTCGATAATGAAACAACTGTTAATGAAATTCCTTTAGATAAATTAACTATTTTTCCTGCTATAGAAATTGTTGATAATAGATGGATAAACCACAAAAATGTCGATAATAATAGTTTAATTGCTGATGATTTTTTTGGTTCAGAAATAATACTTGGAAATCCGATACCATTGAGTAAAATCAATAATCTTGATAACTTAAACGGAATACTTTCAATAAACAATAAACAGGTCTCTGGCGGAAACACAAAAAGTATAATGAATCATCCACTTAATGCTCTTATTTGGCTAATTAATAACTTGCAAAAAAGAGATAAATTTCTTAAAAAGGGTGAAATTGTAATGCTTGGTAGTATTACCCAGACTAAATGGGTGGATAAAAATGATGAAATCACTGCATCATTTAGTTCACTAGGCGACGTTATATTAAAACTTACATAACTTTTTTTGAACTAAGTTTTTGTTGTGTTTCACAATTTTGCTTAATTTCATCCCAATTCCATAATTGAGGAATAGTTTCGCCATTTGCCCAAAGTTCTAGTTGATCAAAGTAATGTTTTGAACCAGGATTCCCTGAGGATCCTAAGGGAACAATCCATCTGCTATTTTCCCAATTATTTGGATCATGAGCATATCTATTTACAGATGCAGCAGAAACTTTAAAATTTTTGTCATAACTTCCAGCTAAAGGTGTATCCCCATCTCCACTTGCTGCTACCCTTTTAGGATTCAAAATATCAGAATATTTATCAAATTCTGAACTCAAAGGATGTGCATGATTAGTTGTATGAAGTTTACCCCATTTCCAGTCCAAAATATTTTTTCCAAATTTAGATTTCAAAAATGAAACAGCTTGTCTAAATGAATCTATAAATAATTCTTCCCAAGATATGTTATTAACTAAAAAACTATCTTTTATTCCAATATTTTCATTTATCAATGGAACTAAGAATCTTCGAACATGAGATACACCACCATCATTACTCCAATTTATAATTTCCTCACTAAGTGCTCCATAATTTATTGATATTATTTTCTCTATGAGCTTCTCTTTTGATACTGAGTAAATACAAGCTTCATGGCTATCTTTATCCATATTAAAGTCCCATTCAATAAGTGATTTGAATGATAATTTTTCCATATCAGAAAATTCTAAGTTATCTATGTTAATTTTTTTTGTAAAGTTGATGATTTTCTTAGCAGGAATAGAAAATTTTTGATTGTGCATATCTAGCATATTACTAATTTCCATTTTGTCCGAAAATTGATTAATATATTCAACTAAAACCTTAGCTCTATACTCAGGAGCAAAAGCAATAGACATAAAATATGGATAATCCACGTCAACTACCTTTTGGTTGCAGGTTACTACCCATCCAGTTTTAGGATTTCTAGACATGGGTAAATCTTCTCTCGGAACTTCTTTATTAACTATATTTTTCGGATCCCATCCTTTTGCTATTCCCCAATGATGCTGATGATTCCTAACAGGTACTGCACCTGCAAATTTATAACCAAAATTTTTATCTTTATCTGCGTAAGGATAATTATTAGTTCTATCAGTCCATTTATCAAAAGCCTTTACAAGATCGTCTGCAGATTTAGAAATCATTGCCTCGTATGCAGAGTCAATCCAATATGTACCACTATTTTTTCCTCCGGGGTCAGATAAAGAAATACCATACCCCTTATCTGATTCTCCAAATATGATATTCCCATTGTATGTTTCAATAATTTCAATGTTTATAGATTCTGAATTTCTGGGATTTATTATTTTCTTATATGTTTTAGCGTTTATCCATTTATCATCATAAAAAAATTGTGTTTTATTATTTTTATATCTAAGTTGTTCTAAAAATAAATCTTGTGTATCTGCACCACCATGAGTCATACCCCATGCTACATTTTTATTATGAGCAAAATGCATAATTCCTGGATACCCAGGAATAGTATGACCAATACCCTCAAAATCATCACATTTAAGATGAACTTGGTAGTAAACATTTGGAGTATCTAATGCCCTATGTGAATCCCCTCCTACAAGAGGAAAATCCGAATACGTTTTATTTCCTGATATAGACCAACCATTGGATTCCCCGTCTATAGCTCCTATCGCTTTGAAATTTCTAGCAGCTTCAGATAATTCTTTAATTGCATTTTCTATCGCACCGGTATATTTTTTACCAGGAGGTAGTGTTAGTAATGCACCAGGAGAATATCCTGGAATAAGTTTTGCTGCCTTTTCTGCACCTATTTCTTTTGCAAGTTGAGAGTAAAAAAGTTTTCCATTAAAAGAACCTTCAGCAGCATTTCTAATCTTATAAACTAATACTGAATGCCAATCTTCCCATAATTCAGGTTCTTTATCAAGTAACTGATATTCAAATGGCAGCTTATGTAAATTATTTATGTAAAAGTTAACACCTTTAGTAAAATATTTAATCATCTTTCTAGCATTAACCGAAGCTTTATCTAAATCTGCCTTAGCTACGATTTCAAAATTACGTTTCATATTTAACTTATCATTTGAAATGGCTTTTACCCCAAGATACTCGGATGATCTTCCCATGCATCTTAAGCGATCTAAGTCCATTTGAAAAAGACGATCCTGAGCTGTAGCAAAACCTTGTGCAAAAAATAAATCATGTTGATTATTTGCCTCAATATGTGGAATTCCCCAATTATCTCGATAAATTTCAACATTACTATCTAAAGTATCAATAACAAACTCTTTAGAATAATCAGGTAGATATGATTTTAGTTCCATTTGCTTTTTTATTAATTTAGTTTGAAATAATATTATCAAAAATAAGTCAGATGTTAAGTCTGAAACATTTTATAAAAAAATATTTATATGTTATAAATTCATAAAAATATAAATTATATTGGAGCAAATATGAAAATCACAAGAGCAAGATCATGGGTGGTAAAACAACCCGCAAGAAAGATTGATAATGAATTAAAGCTAAAAGATAGAGGTTATGTTTTTATTCAAGTTGATACAGACGAAGGAATAACCGGTTGGGGAGAAATTACAACATACCCTGGTCCAGTAGCAAATAGGGCAATTTCAGCTTATGTCAATCAAATAGGATCTTGGCTCATAGGAGAAAATCCTGAAGATACGGAAAGAATATGGAACAAAATATTTAGAGGTATGACATATGTAGGTACAAGAGGTGCAACTAGCGCAGCAATAAGTGGAATAGATATAGCATTGTGGGATATAAAAGGAAAAATGCTTAATCAACCAGTATATAAATTACTTGGTGGAGCTGTTAGAGACAAGATCGCACTGTACACCCATCCTCCTGAGCCAGAAGGACCAGAGCACATAACTAAGCATGCTAAAGATATTGTAAATGCCGGATATAAGGCATTTAAAATGGATCCAATGATGCATAACCTTCATGTAGGCAATTCAACTTTTCTCGACGGAGAAATTAGTGCAGAAGCAGAGGAAAAAGCTATAGAAATGGTTGCTGCCGCGAGGGAAGCTGTTGGTCCAAAAATTGAGATTCTCATTGATGCACACGGTCTTTATAATGTACCAACTGCAACAAGATTAGCTAATAGAATGGCAGAATGGAATATTTTTTGGTTTGAAGAGCCAGTTCCTGCAGAAAGCTGGAAGGCCTTAAAACAGGTTAAAGAGCAAGTTAAACCACTAATATCTGTTGGAGAGAGATTACATACCAGGTGGGAATTTGTACCAATTTTTGAGAATAATTTAGCAGATTTTGTTATGCCTGATATAACTTGGACAGGTGGAANAACCGAGTTGAAAAAAATTGCTACTATGGCTGAAGCATATTATATTCCGATATCTCCACATGATGCAAGTGGGCCTATTAATGTTATGTCTGGTGCACAGGTTATGATGACTGTTCCAAATTTTTATAAACTAGAAACTTCAAGATATGATCTCTCGCACTATAATGAAATGATAGATAAACCATTAAATATAAAAAATGGGGATTTATACCTAGATGAATCTCCAGGGCTAGGAGTAAATTTGAACGAAGAATATTTAGCTGCCAACGAAATTGATATTAATGGACCAATTGAGTATGATCCAAAATCTGAATAATTTTATCCCTTTACCAAACCTGCGACCATGCTTCCTACTTGACTAGTAGTTAGCGGTCTATCTTCTTTGGAAGCTATATCAAATGTTCTATAACCTTCATCTAATAAAGATTGCACACCTTGTTCGATGGCATCCGCTTCTTTATGGAGCCCAAATGACCACCTAAGCATCATAGCTGCGCTTAATATTGATGCTACAGGGTTTGCCTCGGACCTACCCGCTATATCAGGAGCTGAACCATGTATAGGTTCATATAATGCCGGTTTACCACCTCTACGTCTTCTTCCACTCTTTGGGGGCAATGATGATAATGATGCTGAAGGAAGCATCCCTAGTGAGCCTCCGATTACAGCAGCTTCATCAGATAATATATCACCAAATGTATTCTCTGCAACAATTACATCAAAAATACTAGGATTAGTGATTATCTGCATAGCAGCTGAATCAGCTAACATATGGTGTAGTTTTATATCAGGATAATCCTCTGAAACTTCCATAGCTATTTGTCTCCATAATCTAGAAGACTCCATAACATTTGCCTTGTCAAGAGAATGGAGTGTACCATTTCTTGTTTTTGCTAACTCAAATGCAACTCTTAATACTCTTTCAATTTCTTTTTCAGAATATGCCAATGTATCAACAGCTCTTCGTCCTCTGGAGTTTTCCCATCTTCTTTTTGGCTTACCAAAATAAAGCCCTCCAGTAAGTTCACGTACAATGATAAAGTCTACATCTTTTATTAAATGTGGCTTGAGTGGTGAAGAGTCAATTAGTTGGTCATAAACCTTACATGGCCTTAAGTTAGCATAAAGCCCAAGGGACTTTCTCAAACCTAAAATACCGTCTTCAGGTCTTACTTTATTTTTAGGATCNTCCCATTTTGGTCCACCCACTGCGCCAAATAACACTGCATCTGAACCCATAACTATATTCATAGTATCTTGAGGCAAAGCGGTACCTGTTTTATCTATAGCTATACCTCCAACTTCTCCAGCCACATAAGTAAAATCGTGGCCAAAACGCTTGGCGATAGAATCTAAAACTTTTACTGCTTCTAAAGTTACCTCAGGACCTATACCATCTCCACCTAAAACCGAAATCCTTGCTTCCATTTTTTGCTACACTTTCATCATTAATAATTTATTATCAAAACAATCTAAAATTGTATCATTTGTTTATGAATCTAACAAATTTTATGAAAAATCCATAAACACCTTAATATCTAATTACCATCTAGCTTTTCTATGATTTTCAAAGCTATCTATATCTTCGGCCATAGATAGAGTGATTCCAACATCATCCAGTCCTTTTAGTAAAGAATTTTTTCTAAATGGATCTATATCAAATTTCACATTTAAATCTATTTCATCAATAATAGTTTGGTTCTCAAGGTTAACAGTAATTTTATAAATATTATTTCTAATAGCTCTAGCCATAACTAACTCAACGTCTTTTTGTTCTAGTATTACTGGCAACAAACCATTTTGCATGCAATTATTTTTAAAAATATCAGCAAAGCTAGGTGCAATAATCACATCAAAACCCATTTCCTTAAGTGCCCACGGAGCATGTTCTCTTGAAGAACCTGAACCAAAATTTCTTCCACTTACTAATATTTGTGCATTTTTATATTTATTTTGGTTAAGAATAAAATCAGGATTTGGTGCTCCGTCCTCTAAATATCTCCAATCAAAAAAAGCAAATTCTCCAAATCCCGTTCTTTCAATTCTTTTTAGAAATTGCTTAGGTATAATTTGATCAGTATCAACATTTTCTCTATCAAGAGGAGCTACAATTCCCTTTATTTTTGTAAATTTTTCCATATTACCTCCTATTTTCTAATCTTTTTTTAGGATCTACAATTATCATACCAACTTCTTTATGTCTTAAGTTTTGAAATTTATTTATCACTAATATATTAATTATAGACAAAATTCCTAACAATATAAGTACTATGTCAGATAAATACAAAATATTATAAAAATCAATTAAATTGTTAAGATATTCATTAGGACGTGACCAAAAAAAATCAATAGTTCTTCTATTAAAAACTGTAAATGCGAACAAAGCTAATACTGAAAAAATAATTAATGAGTAGGAAACATATCTAGTCATAATTATTTTGATTAAAATATTATTATTTTTTTTGGGATTGCTGCCAAAATATAATTGTTGAAAAACTTGAAAAGATCTCCACAAATTTATTACAGGAATTAATAGCCAAAAAACACTTTGATCAGGATTAAGTTTTTGTTTTTCAAATTTTAAAGTTAATAAATTTCTACTTGCTCTGTGAATAAATGAGCAAAATATAAAAATAGAAATTAATGAAGAAAAAATTAATAATCCAGTAATTAAAAATGAACTGTTTTTAACTGAAGCATAATTAGAATGTATATCAACTACTATAGGGCAATCAGATTTTAATAAAAGAATTTCACTCTCATTTACACATTGAATTTCTTCTTTTTCTGCAAATGCTAATAAATCGTCAATAAAGAATCTACTAGGTGGTGAGGTCTTGATTCCTTGCTTTTGAAGATCTTCAAGATGGGTAATAATTCTATTATCCTGTAATAACAAGAATAAGGAAAGAAAAGTATAAAATACTAAAGTTACAACTAATAATAAGACCTGGAAATTATTACTTTCAAAACTATAAGAATCAAGTTTTTTCTCTCTAATTTTGTCTAACTCAGACTTTCCAGTTAGTCTGTCATAAAGACTATGTTTTTTCTGCTCACTGAAATTTTTATTTTTATTTTTATTCATAGCAGAACAATCAGTTCATTTGCCAATCTCTTATATCAACAAAATGACCTTTTATAGCCGCCGCTGCAGCCATTTCAGGACTTACTAAATGGGTTCTTCCGCCTTTTCCTTGTCTTCCTTCAAAATTTCTATTTGAAGTTGAGGCGCACCTTTCACCCGGAGTCAAAATATCAGGATTCATACCTAAACACATTGAACAACCAGCTTCTCTCCATTCAAAACCAGCTTCCTTAAATATAATATCTAACCCTTCTTTTTCAGCCATTATTTTTGTCAATGTAGAGCCCGGCATAACCTGTGCTCTTACCTTTTGAGAAACTTTATACCCAGATACAAATTTAGCTGCCGAACGAAGATCTTCTATCCTTGCATTAGTACATGACCCTATAAATACTCTGTCAAGGTTTATATCCTGAATATTCATTCCAGGTTTTAAGTTCATATATTCCAAAGCACGTTCAGCAGAATTTTTTTCTGAATCATCATCATAGTCTGTCAGTAATGGTATTCTATCTGTTATCTTAGAAACTTGACCTGGATTTGTTCCCCAACTTACGTAAGGGGTCAATTCATCACAATTTATCTCTAATAAATTATCATATTCGGCACCTGGATCAGAAACTAGCTTAGCCCATTCTTTTTTTGCTGTTTCAAATTTTTCATCTTTTGGTACGAACTTTCTATTTTTCATCCATTCAAAAGTCTTTTCATCTGGAGCTATCATTCCAGCTCTTGCTCCAGCTTCAATAGACATATTACAAATTGTCATTCTCCCTGCCATATCAAGACTCTTAATTGCTTCACCGGTATACTCTAAGACATATCCAGTACCTCCAGCTGTACCCATTTTTCCTATAGCGGCTAAAATCATGTCTTTTGCAGTTATACCCGGCTTTAATTCTCCATTAAATCTTATCTCCATAGTTTTTGGTTTCCTTTGGCGTAATGTTTGAGTCGCCAAAACATGTTCTACTTCGGAAGTTCCTATACCAAAAGCCAAAGAACCAAATGCCCCATGTGTAGAGGTATGAGAGTCACCACAAACTATAGTCATACCTGGTTGTGTATATCCTTGTTCAGGTCCTATAACGTGCACTATTCCCTGACCCTCTGAGTCGACATCGTAAAGAGTAATATTGAAATCTTTACAATTTTTTCTTAAAGTTTCTACCTGTTGGCGAGCAATTGGGTCTTTAATCTCCTGCATTCTTGTTTCATCAGTTGGAAGGTTATGATCGACAGTAGAAATTGTCAAATCAGGCCTTCTTACACCTCTGTTAGAAATTCTCAATGCCTCGAAAGCTTGAGGTGAAGTAACTTCGTGTACTAAGTGTAGGTCAATATAAATTAATGCAGGCTGCCCATCTGGTTCAGCAACTATATGCTGTTGCCATATTTTTTCAAACATAGTTTTCGACATTTTATCCTCCAAACATAAAATGGTTTATTTTCTAATCTAAACTGTTTCGCTCGTGAAATTTCTTTCTTTTTCACTAATAATAAGATATCTATTTATCGCATTAACATAAGCCTTAGCTGATGCAACAACAATATCGGAATCTGAGCCTCTTCCTGAATAAACGGAACCATCTTTCTGAATCCTTATAGTAACCTCACCGAGAGAATCAATACCCTCTGTTACAGCTGAAACAGAAAATTCGGTTAGTTCAGCTCCCAATTTTACTACTTGATCAATTGCCTTACATACCGCATCTACGGGTCCTGTTCCTTCGGATGTTACCTGTTGCTTATCTTTGTTTGGACATTCAAGCGATACTTCAGCTTTTGGGATAACATCATTTCCACAAACAACCTTTACACTATCAACATGGTATGTTCCGTTTGTGTCAATAATTCTATGTTGCTCGGACATTAAAGCTTCTAAGTCCATGTCTGTTATTTCACGTTTATTGTCTGCTAAATCCTTAAATTTCAAGAATATATTTGCCAACTCTTCATCATTCAATTCATAACCTAATTCTCTTAACCTAGCTCTCAGTCCAGCTCGACCCGATAATTTACCCAATACTAGTGCTTCACCTCTCCATCCCACCGATTCGGGTTCCATTATTTCAAAGGTAGAGTGATTTTTTATGTACCCATCTTGATGAATTCCTGATGAATGTCTAAAAGCATTTTGCCCAACTATTGCTTTATTGGCTTGAACAGGGAAACCAAATATTGACCCAACCATTCTACTAGAATTTCCTATTTCCTTTGGATCTATATTTGTTTCTAATTCATAAAAGTCAGGTCTAGTTTCTAGAGCCATAATTACTTCTTCAAGAGCAGCATTACCAGCTCTTTCACCTAAGCCATTGATACAACCTTCTATCTGCCTAGCCCCATTTTCTATAGCAGATAAAGAATTAGCCGATGCCATACCTAAGTCATTATGACAATGTACGCTTATTACTGCTTGATCAATATTAGGAACGTTTTCTTTAATGCCCTTAATCAATTCTCCAAATTCTCTTGGATTAGAGTATCCAACCGTGTCAGGGATATTAACAGTTGTAGCTCCAGCATTAATAACAGCCTCAAGCATTGTATATAAATATTTTGGATCGGTTCTAGTAGCGTCCATGGGAGAAAATTCAACATCATCGACATATTTTTTTGCTCTTTCTACAGCTTTTACAGCCATATCCATGATTGATTCTCTATCCTTTCTCATTTGATGCATAAGATGTATATCAGATGCAGATATGAAAGTATGAATACGGGCATTTTCAGCGCCTTTTAAAGCCTCCCCAGCTGCATCTATGTCCGCTTCGACAGCTCTTGCAAGAGAAGTGATGACTGGACCTTTGACTTCATTAGCAATACGCTTAACTGCATCAAAATCACCCTGGGAGCTACCTGCAAATCCAGCCTCAATCACATCAACACCTAATTTATTAAGTTGATGGGCAATCCTAAGCTTTTCTTCGACAGTTAATCCTGCACCTGCAGATTGTTCGCCATCTCGAAGAGTTGTATCAAATATTATGACTTTATCAGTTTTACTCATATTCTAATAATAAAATTCTCACCTAAAAATTTATGTTGTAGATTCAAGCCAAGGCATCATACTTCTAAGTTCTTTACCTACTTTTTCTACACCATGTTCTTTATTTTTTTCTCTCATCTGTTTAAATCTATGCAAACCTTCATCATTCTCTGCTATCCATTCTCTTGCAAACTCACCTGATTGAATTTGTTCAAGAACCTTCTGCATATTTTTCTTAACGTTTTCATCTATTACCATTGGCCCTCTGGAATAATCACCATATTCAGCTGTCTCACTAATGGAGTATCTCATATGTTCTAACCCGCCTTGATACATTAAGTCGACTATCAATTTTAATTCATGCAGAACTTCAAAGTAAGCTGATTCAGGCTCATAACCACCTTCTACTAAAACGTCAAATGCTGTTTTTACTAGTTCACTAACACCCCCACAAAGAACTGCCTGTTCTCCAAATAAATCAGTTTCTGTTTCCTCTTTAAACGTTGTTTCTAAAATTCCAGCTCTACCACCGCCAACTCCCTTTCCGTATGCTAAAGCAATTTTATGAGCATTACCAGAAACATCTTTATCTACAGCAATTAAACATGGTACACCAAGGCCCCTTTCATAAACTGCTCTTACTCTATGCCCTGGCGCCTTTGGGGCTATCATTACTACATCAACATTGTCAGGGGGAGAAATTTGGTCATAAAAAATAGTAAATCCATGAGCAAATAATAATATATCTCCTGAAGATAAATTGGGTTCTACATCCTCTCTATAAACTTTCGCTTGAACTGTGTCAGGTAGACAAAAAGAAATAAGATCAGCTTTTTTTGCTGCATCAGCATTGGAATATACGGATAGGCCAGCTGACTCTGCTTTTTCTATACTTTTGCTACCTTCATAAAGTCCAACAATCACGTTAAATCCACTCTCTTTCAGATTCAAGGCATGAGCATGACCCTGTGACCCAAATCCTAAAACAGCTATAGTCTTATTTACTAATGCTGATTCGTCTATATCTTTATCATAAAATAATTTTGCCATTTCTTCTCCTTATTATTTTTAATATTTAAACACTACCACTTTCATAAGTAGGTGTTATAAAGTTATTATCATTATCTTTTTCAGATTGAAAAACACCATCTTCTTCTCCTTCAATCAGTGTACCTCTAAGAGTTGCTATTCTACCAGTACGTAAAGTTTCTTTTACTCCAAACTGCTTAAGAAGCTCTATAAGTGAATCAATTTTTTGTTTGCCACCTGAAATCTCCATGGTTAGTGATTCAACACCTATATCAACTATATTAACTCTGAAAATATTTGCAATTTCTAAAACCTTGCTTCTTGTTGCAGAGTTTGCGTTTACTTTAATCAATGCTAACTCTCTCCAAACTATATTTGATTCTGTTATATCCTTTACATCAACTATATCGACTAGTTTATCTAATTGAGCTGATACTTTAAGAACTGCCTCCTGAGCACCTTCTACTACAAAAGTCATTCTAGATAATCCTTCTTGTTCAGACCTACCAACTGTCAAACTAGCGATATTAAATCCTCTACGCCTGAATAAGCCAGCTATTCTTGCTAAAACACCTGGTTTATCCTGAACTAACGCAGAGATCGTTCTTTGCTCAATATGATTAGACATTATTTGGCCCCTCTATAAGTTCATTAACACTTTGGCCAGCTGGAATCATTGGATACACATCATCAACTTTTTCAATCACAAAATCTACCAATACCGGACCATTGTGTTTATTTGCTTCAATAATTGCTTTTTCAACTTGATCTTTTTCTGATACTCGTATCCCTTTAATTCCGTATGCTTCAGCAAGTTTTACGAAATCAGGATTGCCTGTATATGTTTCTGCTTGGTAGTCCTTTTCATAAAATAAACCTTGCCATTGAGTAATCATGCCTAAATGGTTATTATTTAGTATTGCATATTTAATTGGTAAATTATTCTCAGCTATAGTGGCCAACTCCATGAGTGTCATTTGAAATCCACCATCACCACATATTGACCAAATCAACTTATCTGGATTACCAACTTGTGCACCTATAGCTGAAGGAACTTCATAACCCATAGTGCCTAATCCGCCAGATGATAACCATGAATTTGGATTTGTAAATGTATAATGCTGAGCCGCCCACATTTGGTGCTGACCAACACCCGAACAAATTATAGCATCACCATTAGTTATATCAGAAAGTTTCTTGACAACTTCCTGGCCTAAAATATGATCAGATTTTGGAATTTCAAGTGAAGGATGATCATTTTTCAATTTTTCTATGTGCTTAATCCAAGATGTGTGAGTATTTTTTTCTACAAGTGGAATAATTTGATTAATAACATCCTTAATATTGCCAACTAATGACACATCAACTCGAACACTTTTGTTAATTTCAGCTGGATCTATATCTACATGAATTTTTTTTGACCTTTGCGCAAACCTTGAAACATCTCCAACAATTCTATCATCAAATCTACTACCAAAATTTATTATTAAATCAGCTTGATCCAAGGCTAATGAGGCATAAGCCATTCCATGCATCCCAGGCCAACCAGTACTAAGTATGTGATTCTCTGGGAAAGAGGAAATACCAAGTAGGGTAGTTATAACCGGTATCTGAGCTTTTTCAGCTATAAATTTCAATTCTTCCCAAGCTTTAGAAATTATAACTCCATGTCCAGCAAGTATCACAGGTTTATTTGATTTATTTATTAATTTTGCTGCATATTGTACGTCTTTGTTCTCAGCATTTTTTGGAACAGTATATCCTGGAATTGAAACTTGTTTATTTGAATCGTAATTTCCCAATTCAGTAAATACATCTCTAGGTATATCTATTAATACTGGACCAGGTCTTCCTGTACGAGCTATGTAAAAAGCCTCATGAATAATTTCTCCTAAATCATCAGCCTTCATTACTAAATAATTATGTTTTGTTACCGGAAGTGTGGCGCCAGTAATATCAGTTTCTTGAAATGCATCTGAACCTATTGCAGCTCTACCAACCTGACCTGTTATAGCAACCATTGGTACAGAATCCATCATTGCAGTTGCCAACCCTGTTATCAAATTAGTAGCTCCAGGACCAGATGTTGCAAAAGCAACACCCACTTTTCCAGTAGATCTAGAGTAACCATCGGCAGCATGAGCTGCCCCTTGTTCATGCCTTACCAGTATATGTCTTAACTCTTCATATTGTGACAAAACTCCATATAGTGGCAAAATAGCCCCTCCAGGTATACCAAAGACTACATCTACTCCTTCATTGAGCAATGCTTCACAAACTATTTGGCTTCCTATTTTATTCTCTACCATTTTTTACCTATATAAATCTTTTTTTTATGATTTTAACAAAAAAATCCCGCCCATTCAAAGGACGAGAATTTACCCGCGGTACCACCTTTATTGTTAGGAATAGCTCCTAACCACTTATAATTTNACGTAATTAACGTCTCTTATTGAGAATGGCTCCAGAACGAGTTCAACAATCTTTTATATCGATTTACAGCTTACATCGACTCTCTAAAATAAAAATATTGTCTACTACTTTCTTTCAACACCAACTACTATTATAAAGGCTAATTGTAGTTCAAATCAATTCTTAATTGTAAAATAAACATAATAATATAAGATTTGATAAATTTCAAATAACAAAACTAATCATATGCATATAATTAATTTCAATAAATCGTATACAAAAAAATTATATAACTTTATAAAAAATTCTGAGCCTCATGGCTATATAGACTGGGTATTTGAATATAATTACTTCGAAAATTATGTCAATGAATCACCTAAAAATATTATTTTAATATTCTCTGACTTAAGTCTTCAAAATATATCAGGATACTGTTTGGTTGAAAATAAAGAAACCTTAGGTTTTACTCAATTAAATTTTTCGCTCATTGATAAAAATTACTCAAATATTACAAAAATTATAAATTTTCTAAGAAAAAATTCAATAATTACAAATAATAAAATTATTATTACATCAAATGAAAAAGAGAAAAATTTAGTTTCTAGCTTAAGCAAAAAAGGGTGGAGAAAAATAAGAAAATTTTACAAACTAGTAAAAACACCTAATGATAGTTTTATGACTAATAAAATTAAAAATTTTGTTATTAATAAAATTAGTGAAAAAGATTCAGAGCAATTGACCAACTTACAAAATAAAGCATTTAATAACCATTGGGGGTATGAAAAAAATACTTGCTCAAAAATACGATATGAAATATGTCAAAATCATAATAAGATATTTATCTCTAGGAATAATGATTACTCTATTTTAGGTTATGTATGGATTAAAGATTTAGAAAAATATAGGTCTAAAATTAACATGTTAGGTATTGAGCCTAACTTTGAAGGTAACGGATTGGGTAAGTCTCTAATTAGCTATGCTATAAAAAATGAAACCAAAACGGGAAAAAAGAAAATTATTTTAGATGTAGATTCGGAAAATATCAAAGCGCAAAGACTCTATGGCCAACTAGGTTTCAAGAAATTCCAAACTCTCACTTGGTGGGAAAAAAAGTTATTTTAGCTCTTTCATAGCAATAAAGATTTTTTTTGCAGATTTTTCCCATGAAAACCTCTTAGAGTGTTCCAAAGAATTTTTTGATAGAAATTGCAATTTTGATCTATTTAATTTTCCATTTTCAAGGTACATTGAAATTATAATATTTGAAAGGTCTTTATGATTTCCAGCATCAAATAAAAACCCATTATAATTAGGCTTAACTAATACACTTAATCCACCAACATTTGTAGCAATAACTGGAGTGGCACAAGCTAATGATTCTAAAGCAACTAAACCAAAGCTTTCATAATAACTTGGTACAATAACTAAATCACTTCTATTATAGTATTCGTATAGTTTTGTGTGCTTAACACTTGGTATAAAATTTACAGACTCATAAAATTTTTCTTCACCTAGTTTAGTCTTGATTGAATTAAGTTCCGAATCTTTGTATTCCCCTCCCACTATATTTAATCTCCAGGAGAGTTTTGCTTTATATATATTTATATCTTTTAAGGAATTAACTAATACATCTAATCCTTTTATTGATTCGTTTCTACCAACAAACAATAAATCTAATTGGTGATAATTATTTTTCAAATTTATGTATCTTTTAGCAGAATTATGAAATATATTTTTGTCAACTCCAGGAAAAATTATTCTTACTTTATTATTTTCTGCATTGAAATTATCTACTAACCATTTCTTTTCATGTTCAGTAAAAGCTATTATCATGTCAGATTTATTTGAGATTATTTGTTCTGACTTTGATCTCATTGGATGATCTGATTCGGTATTCATATTATAAAATTTCTTAATTGAAAAAATCGTGTGAAAAGATGTTATATGAGGTTTTTGCCATAACTTACTTAATTCAATACCAACAATTCCAGACAACCAATAGTGGCTCCAAATGTAATCATAATTAATATGATTTTTTTTTGTAAAATTGTTTATTTTGTAGGTAAATTCATCTAACAACTCATATGTATCTGTTTTAGTTAATGAGGGTGCACCGGCTGGAATATGTATTACTCTCACATTAGAATTAATATTGACTATAGAAGGATCAAATAAATCATGCCTTCGAGAATAAATATCTATAGAAATTTCATCAAAAGTTTTTGACATGGACTTAGAAATTTCATTAATATAAATATTCATACCTCCAACATCCTTAGTTCCAGCCATTCTTAATGGGCAACCATGTACACTTAGCAGAGCAATTTTCATAAATTATTTACGCTTTCCTAAAATGGTAAAAAGCCTTGTATCTTCTGCTCCAAGATGATATTTATATCTTTCATCACCTCTCATGAAATCAAAAATCTTGATATTTTGTTCAATTGATAGCTTAATAGAATATGCATGATTAATTAGCCCAACAGACAGATCAGAAAACTTTGGGTCATAACCACTATTATATAAAAAACGAGTATTATTTATTACAAAAGATAGTGATGAGGCTACTTTAGATTTTTCAAACTCTAGAAAGGATAAACGAACCAAGTCATCGTAGCCTGACAAATTATCTAAAAGATCAACAAAAAAATCTTGATATTCAGGGGTTAAAAAATTACTTTTTGCATGAGAACTTGACTTCAATAATTCAAAAAAACAGTCAATATTTTTCATAATTTCATCTTTGCCAACAAGCTCATAATGATCTACTTTACCAGATGAGTTTATCCTCTTTATTTTCCTTTTCAATTCATGTCTATATTTTTTTTTCAAACTACTTAAATAGTTTTCCCATGAATCTTCTAAATTTATTATGGGACATACATCTTCAAATGTAATATCAAATTTCCATAAAGTATCATTATTTTCTTTGAAATATTTGATTAAGTATGACTGCTCAGAAACTGACTCAAATATAAGATTTTTTACATTGGGCATTTTATTAATTTCAGAAAAAATTTCACTTATGTGATTACTTGAGCTTTTATCTTCATATTTATCCGAGTAAATTAAATCCTGATAGTCAAATAAATTTTTGTCACCTATAAAAGAAATTTGATCATCTTTGATTTTCATTGGAGCAATTGTGTTTATTTTTCCTAAGCTATCTGGAAAAGTTAATATGCAAATTTTGTGGTTTGATCCAAAATGTTTAGACCATACATACTTAGTAATGATAAGATCAAATGGATTTTTTGCTTTGGGATATATATTAGAAGAATCCTGAGAGTTCATCTCGCAGAATAATTTTATATTGCTAAATATTTCCAAAATAATTCCTAGTAAAATTTTTCAATTCATCTTTCCATTAGAGATGTAATTTTATTTCTTATCTTATCTATATCAGAATCAATATTATGTATTTCTGATACAACTTTTGTATTAACTGTTCCAGGATCTTTTAATCCATTACCAGTTAGTACACATACAATATTTTTTCCACTAAAATCAAAACCTTGGCTACTCAGTTTCAGTAAACCAGCCACAGAAGCTGCAGATGATGGCTCACAAAAAATACCTTCTTCATTTGAGAGCTTCATGTATGCACTCAAAATTTCTTTATCCTCAACCATATCAATAATTCCACCAGATTCATCTCTTGCTTTTTCTGCATTCTCCCAACTTGCTGGGTTACCAATTCTTATAGCTGTTGCTATGGTTTCAGGATTTTTTACTGGCTTACCCGTAACAATCGGAGCAGAACCTGCCGCCTGAAAGCCCATCATTTTTGGTAGGTTATTTATTTTATTTTGATTTTTGTATTGCTTAAAACCTTTCCAGTATGCAGTTATATTTCCAGCATTTCCAACAGGTATAAATAAATAATCAGGAGAATCATTAATCTCATCAACTATTTCAAATGAAGCAGTCTTTTGGCCATCTATTCTATAAGGATTAAGTGAATTAACTAAGCCAATATCAAATTCTTTGGAAATATTTATAACTGTCTTAAGCGCCTCATCAAAATTTCCATTTATAGAAATAATTTTCGCCCCATAAATCATTGCTTGGGAAAGTTTACCCATAGCAATTTTCCCTTCTGGAATAAAAACAAAGGTTTCTAAACCATATCTTGCGCCGTAGGCTGCAGCAGAAGCACTTGTATTACCAGTTGAAGCACAAATAATTCTTTGTTTACCCTCTTCGATAGCTTTTGAAACTGCAAAAACCATTCCTCTGTCTTTAAAAGATCCAGTGGGATTAGATCCTTCTAATTTAAAACAAAGATTTTTACATCCAATATGACTTATGATTGAACGTGAACTAACTAATGGTGTATTTCCTTCTCCCATAGAAATTATAGGAGTAGAATCATTCACTGGAAGATATTCTTTATACTTTTCTATTAGGCCAGTAGTTTTCACTTTTTTACTCCAAACTATGTGTCAAAAAATATTTATTTATATGATTCTACTCTAATCATACTTTCAATATTAAAGACTGATTCAAGATTAGTTATTTTTTTTATAGAAGCCTGCATATCTTTTTCTATTGAAGGATAAGTCATTATAACTAAATCAGCGCTACCATTCTCATACAAATCTTTCTGAAGCACAGATGATATACTAATATTTCTCTCGCCAAATTCTTTTGCAATAGATGCCAATACTCCCGGTTTATCGGATACATTCAATCTTAAATAATACTGACAAAAATGTTTGTCCATACTAGTAATTTTGTACGTTTTTTTATGATTTACTATTGACTGGACATCTGAATTTCGTATTCTAATAAGATCAGATAGAACAGAACTTGCAGTTGCTTTTGCTCCAGCTCCAGCACCTTGAAACCATAGTGTACCAACTAAATCACCATCAATCTCTACTGCGTTCAAAACTCCATTAACTGAGGCCATAGGAACATCATTAGGTATGAGCGCTGGATGAACTTTTACAAGTAGAAGTTCATTAGAATTAATACTTGCAGTAGCCAAAAGCTTTATTGTATATCCTAATTCGTTAGCATAATCAAAATCTTTACTTTTTATACTGCTAATTCCTTCAAGATATATTTGATCTAATGATACATCTGAATTAAAAGCCAATCTCGAAAGAATAGATATTTTATACTGAGCATCAAAACCTTCTATATCAGATGTTGGGTCAGACTCTGCATAACCTAAGTCCTGTGCTTCTTTGAGCACTTCAATTAGCTCTAAATTTTCTCTAGACATTTTTGTTAAAATATAATTTGTAGTACCGTTTATAATTCCCCTAACACTCTTAAACTCATTTGCAGATAAATCTTTTATTATTGGACTAATAATTGGTATGCCACCTGCAACGCTTGCTTCGTAAAGTAAAAAAACTTTATTTTTGGTTGCAAGTTCTAATAATTCCTTCCCATACTTAGCCATAACTTCTTTATTAGCTGTGATAACATTTTTTTTTGATTTAATTGATTCCTTGATATATTCATAAGCAGGAGTTTCTCCACCAATTAACTCAATTATAGTCTCAACATTTTTGTCTTGGAGTATATCTTGAAAATTATTAGTAATTTTTACATTACTTAATTCAATATTTCTACTTTTAGTTAAATTTTTTACTAATACTGATGATATGTTTGTAAAAATCTCATCATAAACTGCTTTCCCTACAGTACCTAAACCAAGTAATCCAATATTTTTATTTGAATAGTGAAGAATATTTTTCATAAATTAGTTCCCAGGTAAATTAGAAAAATCATAGGCAACTGCTGTTGGAGTTGGTAGCAATGAAGACATCTTAACTTGCTTATTTACCCAGTCAAAAATTTCGCTGTCAAGAACCATTTTCAACTCAAAATTTTTCCTCTCTTCATTCAAAAAAATTGTCATTGCTCTGTCAACAAGTAATTCCATATTTTCATCATCCACTTCCCTTGCTTCAGCAATTTCATTAATAACAATATAACTAGACCATCTTTTTTCTTCATCATATCTCGGGTTAGTAGTTACACGAACTGGAAGCAATCTATCTCCATTTTTATCCAAGCCAAATAGAAATCCATCAAGCTCAGGATTAGTACCATAAGGGAACCAACCAACTTCTCCAAGATTCCTTCTTTTGTTTGGATCCTCAGAATGCCTCATAACAATATCTTCAATTGGATCTCCAGCCGTAAGCTCTCTATCTATCTTCTGCTGAATTGTTTTATCTGGATTTTGCAAAATAATTTCATAGATATGAACTTGTAATTGTAACTTTGGGACTGACTGACCAACAACTTCACGGAGTTTTTCTCTGAACATAGATTTTTTTATAAAATCTCTAAAATCTTCTTCGTTTACACCAATTTTGTTAATAAATTGACGCTTTGCTTCTTCCAAATTAGCTTTATCTTCCTCAGCTTGATTAGAATTATCTGAAGAGTTGAATGAAAAAAAACCTAAAGTGCTATTAAATCTCTCATCAACCTCTTCTTTGGATATAGATATTCCATATTTGGGTGCTAATTGATAAGCTAATTCATTTTCCTGAAGGGTATACATTGCATCAAATAAAGAATTACCTACTTGAAAAGGAACACCCAAATCCTCACTAATCCTTTGATTATATCTAATAAAATTTACAACATCTCCTCTTGAATATTCTTGATCTGCAACCCTTAAGGCTAATTCTCTTGGGGGGAAAACATAAATTTGAAAATAAGAATATGCTGGTATAAGTAACAATAAAAATACAATTATTATTCCAGAAAATACATAAGGNCGAGACTTTGCATTATTCTCTTTTGTTTCCCTGAGATAATCCATACGAGACTTTTTAATAGATTGCTGAATACTTCTTTGTCCTAATGAAAAATCCGATTTANCATCAGTATTTTCACTTAAATCGTTTGATTTATTGTCTTCTTTTTCGTCATTACTAAACATAAAATTTTGATAAAAAAAGAATAATTACTATGAAGTAATATTCTTGTCCGTTTTTTGATTTTCTTCATCTTCAGTAGATTCTTCTGCTTTTGAAGACCCTTCATCCTCAGTAGATTCTTCTGCTTTTGGAGACCCTTCATCCTCAGTAGATTCTTCTGCTTTTGGAGACCCTTCATCTTTTGGAGAACTTTCATTATTATCAGAATCGATTGACGAATCATCAAATTCAAAAATTTTCACTGGGCCAGTTACACGTTCATGATGTGGAGCATACGGTAAAAGAGCAAGATATCTTGCCCTCTTGATAGCTTTGGTTACTTCTCTATGACATTTAGCCGAATTACCTGATTTTAGTCCAGAATCAATCCGACCCCGATCAGTAATAAATTTTCTTAATAAAGAGGCATCTTTATAGTCAACTANGTTTTCTTTACAAAAATCATACTTTGAGCGTTTATAAGTTGGAAAATTATTTCTTCTATTTTGCGATGTAGCCATATGTCTCCTATTGTTTACCATGGTAATTCTTCAATGTCTTCAGAATTATCACTGTTTACATTACCTTCATTAGTATTGTTATTATTATTATTTAAACCAGAAGGAGAATCTTCAACAGATTGACTACTCAAAAATACTACTCTTGTTGCATTCACTTCTAAACTAGCTCTATTGACACCTTCCTTATCAACATACTCACTTTTTGTAAGCCTGCCTTCTACGAAAACTTTTCTACCTTTGGTAAGGTATTGATTTACTGATTCAGCTTGACGATTCCAGGCAGTAATTCTAAACCATTCAGTTTCATTGACTGTTTCACCATTCTGATCTTTATAAGTGTTATTTGTAGCTAAGTTAAATGTTGTGACCGGAGTACCAGAAGAGGTGTATCTCATCTCTGGGTCATTACCAACATTTCCTATTAATAATATTTGATTAAGACTCAACAGTAGTTTCCTTTTTTTTGCGCTTAGATGGAACTTTGCCAAAAAGATCATCCTTAACTATGAGATATCTAATAATTTTTTGATCAAATCTAAGTGAATTGTCTACATTTTTAATCTTATCTTCAGACATATCAAAATTTGCTTGAATATAGTAGCCTTCATCATTTTTATTAATTGGATAAGCTAAAGTTCTTTTTCCCCAAATTTTTGTTTGAGTTGATTGAGCTTCATTAGAATTTAATAAAGACGTGATATTACCTTCAGCCTCTTTTACTTCTTCTTCAGACATTTCGCCGGATAGAATACATACAATTTCATATTTAACCAAAATTCACCATTACCTATTTTTTTTAACCATCTTATTTTACTATCAAAAAAAGAAAAATTCAGCAATATTTATAGTTTTTTCAACAAATATTAATATATTAGTCTAATCCAGGAACAATAAATTTAGCCGAGAAATTTACAACTTTTTCCCTAATTGATTCAAGTAGTTTAGGGTTATTATGATTTTTTAAAGATTCTAAAATAAATTCAGATATAGTTTCCATATCTTTTTCTCGCATATTTCGAGAAGTGAGTGCTGCAGTTCCAATTCTAATACCAGAAGTAACCATTGGAGGTTCATTATCAAAAGGTATTGAATTTTTATTAACTACTATGCCCGATGCTAGGAGAGCTGACTCTGCATTTGAACCTGTTAGACCTAGAGCTTTTGTATCCACAAGGAGCATATGTGTGTCAGTACCTCCGGCGACTATTCTTAGACCATTCTCAGATAATTTTTTTGACAAAAATTTAGAATTCTTGACTATTTGAAAAGAATAATCTTGAAATTCCTTTGTCATAGCTTCCTTAAATGCCACTGCTTTTGCAGCTATTGAATTTTGCATTGGACCACCTTGCATGTTAGGAAATACAGCTGAATTATATTTTTTTTCAAAATTCTTTTTCATGAGAGCTAATGCCCCTCTAGGACCCCTAAGTGTTTTGTGGGTCGTACTAGTAACAATATCTGCATAAGGTACAGGTGAAGGGTGAGCTCCTCCAGCTATAAGCCCAGATATATGGGCCATATCAGCTAATAGCAAGGCATCAACAGAATCAGCTATTGACTTAAATTTTTCAAAGTCAACGCTAAGTGGATATGCCGTGAATCCAGCAATTATAAGTCTTGGTTTATTTTTATCAGCTATTTCCTGCAAATTACTAAAATCTAGAGCCTCTGTTTCTCTATCAACGCCAAAAGGTATAAAATTATAGAGTTTTCCAGAAAAATTTACCTTTGAACCGTGGGTTAAGTGTCCGCCATGATCAAGAGACATTCCCATAATTGTATCGCCTGGGTTACACATAGCAAAAAAAGCTGCCATATTAGCCTGTGAACCAGAATGGGCTTGAACATTTGCTGATTCAGCATTAAATAACGATTTAGCTCTTTCAATAGCTAAATTTTCCGAAATATCAACATTTTCACATCCAGCATAATATCTTTTTCCTGGATAACCTTCGGAATATTTATTCGTCAAAATCGAACCTGTAGTTTCCAGAACAGATGAACTAGCATAATTTTCAGATGCTATCATAACTAACTGTTCCTTTTGACGTTTTTTTTCTCTTTCAATCACAGAGTAAATTTCTGAATCAGATTGCGATAAGTTTGTCATTTTCACACCTCATATTAGCGATTTTATAGCTTAGAAAAACGTTTAAAGTATTTACATTTAATTTTATTATATTGAAAATTTATATAAGTAATTGAAAAATTAGAGGAATAAATATGGATATTATTGATTATACACCTGAAACTGCAATGGTAATTTTTGCTCATCCTGATGATGCAGAAATTGGATCAGGGGGCACAGTATCAAAATGGTCTAAGAATGGTACTGAGATTACATTCATACAATGTACAACTGGTAATAATGGTAGTAATGACTTAGAAATGACATCAGAAAAAATTCAAATNCTTCGTAAGAAAGAACAAGAAGAAGCTGCAAATATAATAGGGGTTAAAAACCTTGTATCTTTGGAGTATGAAGATGGGAAACTAAAAGCAAGTGATGATTTTCTAGAAAAAATTGTTGAAAATATAAGAAGATACAGACCAGAAATTGTTTTTACTCATGATCACTTTAGAAAGCACTCTTTTCAACACAGAGATCATCGAAATACAGGGGTAACTGTACAAGATGCAGTTTATCCTTTTGCCAGAGACCATTTACATTTTCAGCATCAAATAAAAAATGGATTATCCCCACATAAAGTTAAGGAAATTTTCTTCTGGGGAGCAGATGATCCAAATATCATAGTAGATATTACTAGCTCTATTAACACAAAAATTGAGGCATTATCTATGCATAAAAGTCAGGTGCCAGGATTATCTGTTGGATCTGATCTGTGGAATAATATGAAAAAAAGACATAAAGATTTATCAAAAAATTATAAATTTAAATATGCCGAGGTTTTCAGAAGAGTTAGGGCAAGATCGTAATAATGAAAAAATTTGTAGATATTAATTCCCATATCATACCTGAAATTGACGATGGACCAGCTAATTTTGAAGAATCTCTTGAAATTTTATCTTTAGCTGAAAAAGATGGAATATCAAAAATTATTGCAACACCTCACTTAGAAAATCTATTGATAAATAATAAAAATTATAATGATGTTGAAAAATATGTAGAAAAACTAAATAATTTAGTTCATGAAAATGATATTAATATTAATATTTTTTCTGGCATTTCATTAAACTTCAACGAAAAAACAAATGAAATTTTAGATATTGAGGGGCATAATTTTTCCTTGAATAAAACACGTTTTTATTTACTAGAAACTACATTTAATGAATTCAATTACAAACATATGAAAATAATCGAGAAATTTCGAGATAAAAGACTATATCCTGTATTATCTCATCCAGAGAGGAATATATTTCTTAGAAAGAATTCGAAATTGATTAAAGAAATTATAAATCAAGGAGGATTAATTCAAGTCAGCTCAGACAGTATTATTGGTAATAATGGTGAACCAGTTAAGAAATTTGCTCTAGATATTATCGACAAAAAACTTGCTACTTGTATTTCCTCCGAGATACATAATAAAAGTAAAAATCTTTACCCAAATTTAAAATTGTCATATGAAATAGTTAATGAATTATTTGGTAAAAATATTTCAGATAAATTATTTATTACCAATCCTCAACTTATTTTAGATGGACATTTACCTAAGCTGGAAGATTAAGCCAGTGAAAACAATCTTAATATTTTAATCTGTTTCATTACTAAATTATTCATAATTTTTGTACGAAAAATTTTCCTTACTAATAATGCAACAATTAAACCTAAAACTGCAGCTACCAAAACATCAACAAAGTAAAATACACCTACATATATTCTAGAAAATGCAAATATTATAGATATTAAAAGAACACTATAACCAAGATATTTGTTTGCAAGGATAATTGATGCGGCAACAGCAAATGCAATTGCCACAGGATTTGCTGGAAATGATGGATCTGTGGGAGCATAAAACATTAAATTAATTTCTTCTGGATTACTAATGAACGGCCTATTTCTTGAAATTAAAATATTGATTATCCATACTAAAATATTAGTTGTAAGTATTGATGAAATTGAGTAAAAAACTACTTTTTGATTATTTAGTAAACGCTTTGAATCTAAGGCTAAAAACCATAATGAAAAAATTGACAATGCACAAATAACTGGAATTAAGTAGTCACTGGCAAAAATCTGAAAGAATGAATCTAGAAAAATATTTCGACCATTTAAATTATTAATAAAAATAGTAATTTTTTCATCAATGTTCATCAAAATTCCTATTTTTAATATTTATTCTCAAAGAAGAAAAGTAATTTTTTCGTTTCATTCTAAAAATTCCTTTATATTTTTTGTCGTTTTTTTCAAATTTAGATAAATTTTTATCCGTAATCATTAGGATTGCTGATAACGTTATAGAAGTTAAGAAAGATAAAATACAACACAAAAAAAATAAAAGAAATTGTGCTGTTCCGTGTAAGCCTCCATCTATATCATTAACATTCCTTAGTGATGCAAAATTTTGCAGGGTTGCTTTTTGTACTTCTGAGCCTACCCATTGAGAACTTAAGAATAAAGGAGAAACAAAAAAGAAAATAAAACCTGCAACAATAAAAAAACATCCTAATACAACATTTATTTTACGATTAGACAGTAACATTATGCCACGTAAATTAGATATTGCAGAAACTACTTGTAATGTACCTAAGCACGATAAGTATACGTATATTACATAATGATTTATAAATAATTCTCTAATATCATTATTAAAGTAGTTCATACTATCAGCCCCTATCAGTCCATGGAAATTTCAGTGCACCAATCTAAGTATTTTGAATTCTCACCAGCCACTACAGAAAAGTAAAGGTTTTGAATTTCTTTTGTGATTTTACCTATTTCTCCAGTTCCTATTTTTCGATTATCTAATTCTCCTACAGATGTTACATGAGCAGCTGTTCCTGTAAGAAAAATCTCGTCAGATAAATATAATTCAGACCTATGAATTCTTCTCTGTTGAACCTCTATACCTATTTCTTTTGTTGCAAGTTCAATTACTGAATCTCTGGTAATTCCTAATAAAGCATTATCAGTTTCAGCAGGAGTAACTAATCTATTTTTTTGAATCATGAATAAATTTTCGCCACTACCTTCTGAAACTGTCCCATCTTGATTTAATAATATTGCCTCATCAAAACCAGCAGAAACTGCCTCTGTTTTAGCTAGAATATTTGTAGTATAAAGTCCAGTTAATTTAACCCCTGTCGGCATAGATGCATCCATTGGTCTTCGCCAGCTTGATGTCTGACATCTAATAGAATTACTATTGTCTATGTAAGAGCCAAATGGAAGAGTAACTAAGGCAAAATTGTCAGATACCTCATGCAATTTCAAATTTGCTACCATTTCAGCAACTTTAAATGCTAATGGTCTGATATAAACATCTTCTTTGAGATTATTTTTTTTTATTAAATCTATGGTGATTTCACAAAATTCATTAACAGAATATGGAAGTTCAATCCTGAGAATTTTACATCCCCTAAGGAGCCTTTCATAGTGCTCTTCCATTCGGAAAACAAACATAGATTTTTTATTTTCATTCCAGTTTCCGCGTATACCTTCAAAAGTAGCAGTTCCATAGTGTAAAGCATGAGTCATAATACCGACCTTAGCATCTTTTAGATCTACTTGTTTACCGCTTAAAAAAGCCCACATAATTTCACCTTAACTTATATTAAAAACATTATTATTATATATTATTTCCTAGCTCCAGGTTCGTACTGTTGGATCAGGTATATTATCCCATCTCGATTTACCCTGAGATCTTATGACAGCAATACGCTTTAATACTTCTTGATTTGCTAAACCATGTAAAGGTTTGCCTGTAAGAACGTTAACTGCATTTTCACCCCATCTGACAGCACCTTCTGTTTGACTAATATCAGAGTTTCCAGCTATATGAGGAGTAATGAATAGATTGTTAAGTTTCAATAAAGGGCTTTCTGAACTAACTGGCTCTGTTTCGGTAACATCTATTCCTGCAGCTGAAATAAGATTTTTTTCTAGCGCTTCTTGCAAACCTAACTCATCCACAATTGGACCTCTTGCACAGTTTATAAAAATCGCATTTGGCTTCATTTTTGAAAAAACCTCATAATTGAATGTATGTTTAGTTTCTTCTGAGGAAGGCGAGTGCACAGTTATAAAATCTGATTGAGAAATTAGTGTTTCAAAATCTACTAATTCAACTCCAAAAAGATCCGCTGAAGTCTGATTCACATAAGGATCACAAGCTATAATTCTTCCTGGCCCAAATCCTCTAATTCTTGATGCAAAAGCCTTACCAATATTACCAAATCCAAAAATTCCAACTGTATTTCCTGAGATTCTACGCAAATTAGAAGTTAATGAAGATATATTTTTCCCTTCAGGGGGTGTTGACCAATACCCCTGCTTCAATGCCTCATTCAAATATGGAATATTTCTGGTTATGGAAAGAAGTAAAGCTACAGCATGATCTGCCACTTCACTAGTATTAACACCAGGAGTGTTAGTGACACATATACCGTTTTCTGTAGCTGAAACCAAGTCAACAGAGTCAACACCAACACCATGCCGACCAATCATTTTTAAGTTAGGTAAACTTTCAATAACCTCTCTAGTAGTATGTGGAACAGTACCCACTAATATAACATCAGCATTTTTCCCTGCTTTTATAACATCATTTTCTGTTTTACATGGAATATATTCAAACTCTATTCCAGCATCAGTAATGGTTTTTATTGTCAGATCTAACGGTGATTTTTTATAATCCACAGCAATAACTTTGAATGTCAATTTTTTTCTCCTGTAATTAAAAATTAGATTGGTTTATAATTTGTAGATAATAATAGAAAAAAAGTATTTAATGTATTATTTTTTTGCTGTTAAATGATGTTTTAATATATATTTATAGAGAAAATACAGTTTTATGCACAAAAAAAAATCAGAACCGACTTATGGTTTTTATACAGATCGCGATGTAATGATTCCTATGAGGGATGGAATAAGGCTTGCTACTGATATTTATTTTCCATGTCATGGCGATGGATCCCTTCCAAAGCAAAAACTTCCTACATTATTAGTAAGAACCTCCTATGATAAAACAGCTCCCGAATGGGATGATGTATATCCATTTTTTACAAGAAGAGGATATGTTTTTGTTATTCAAGATTTGAGATCAAGGTTTAGGTCAGAAGGAAATGGTAAATACTATCATGCTCATAATCCTTGGGAAGGTGATGATGGATATGACACAATTGAGTGGTTAGCTGAACAAGAATGGTCGAATAAAAAAATTGGGACTTTGGGATCATCTCACAGAGGTATAGTCCAACAACAATTAGCATTAAAAAAACCTCCTCATCTTTCAGCGATGTGGGTTGAAGCTGCACCCACTAATCCATACCTTCATGAGTGTAGGGAGGGCGGTGCAATGTCTCTACAAATGTTTGCCGCAATTCATCTACATGCATTAGATTGTCATGAAATTGGTCATGATAAAAATAAGGCTAAGGAAATTATGGATGCAATGAGAAATATGAGAGAGTGGATACAAAAATTCCCTGATAATCCATTTGATACGGCTCTTAAAGTTGCTCCTTCGATAGAACAAACTGCAAAGAATTATTTGCTAAAAGGTGATTATGATGAATGGTGGGATGGTGACTACGCTAACCAGGAGAAATATTTTAATGAGCATGCAGATGTGCCACTAATGATAGCTTGCGGATATTATGACAACTTTATTGGAGCATCGTCTGATTATTATAAATTTATGAATAAAAAAAATAAATCTAAAACAAGCATAATAATTGGTCCCTGGTGTCATGGAGGAATGAGAGCAGAGGGAAGCTCTCACGGAGATGCTGATACCGGTAAACAAAGTGTTTGGGGTGTACAGAAATACAATGAAGAAAGATTAAATTTTTTTGACAAACACCTAAAAAAAATCAATACAAAAGAAAAATCAAAAATAAGATTATATGTAATGGGGCATGGTGATGGAAAAAAAACAACAAATGGGAACCTTAATCATGGAGGAATATGGAGAGATGAGATTGAATGGCCATTGGAAAGAACAGAATATAATACTTTATTTCTAAGTAATGAAAGAGAGCTTACTCCATTTTTAGATTCTGAAGAGGACAGTAAACTAACCTATACTTTCGATCCTAATAATCCAGTACCAACAATAGGTGGCCAAATTGTAGGAATGTTTGAAATAATTCCTGAAAAAGAAGGAGGGCCAAAAGAAGATTTTGTCCCAGATTTTCTAGATCAATGGACTCTTGTTCGAAATAATATGAGAGAGGTTATATCTGCTGCTGGATGGCATCAAAAAGAATCAGAAATGTGGATAGGAGCTAAAAAGCCATATAAATTATTAAAGGACAGAGATGATGTTACATCATTCGAGACAAAAGTACTTGAGGAGGACACAGAGGTTACTGGAGAAGTAGTTTTGAAATTGTGGGTTTCATCAGATTGCTTGGATACAGATTTTACTTTTAAACTTTTAGATATTTATCCCGAATCATCTGATTACCCTGAAGGTTATCATCTAAACATAACTGATACTATACTAAGAATGAGATATAGGGATTCATGGACAAATCCAGAGTTATTAATACCTAATAAGCCATATGAAATTTCTATAAAGTTGTGGCCTATTTCAAATTTATTCAAAAAAGGTCATAAAATTAGACTAGATATATCTAGTTCAAACTACCCGAGATTTGATGTAAACCCAAACACAGGTGAAAAATTAGGGTTTCATACAGAAAAAATTATGGCAAATAATACAATTTATACTAACGATAACTATCCATCAAGGATAATTTTACCAATCATAAAAAACTAATAATTATTTGTCTATTTGTCCGCTCTTAAATTTATCAAGTGTTGTGATTAGTGCCATACTTGAAGGTACTGGGATACCTTCTTTATGAGCTATCTTTACTACACTACCTAACAGATCATCTAGTTCTAAAGGTTTTCCAGCAAATAAATCATACTGTATCGAAGCTTGAAAATGCTCTGCATCTTTCTCAGCTGAATCCATAAAATTCTTAACTAAATCTGGGTCAAAATCGACACCCTGAGATTGACCAACTAATAGAATTTCTTGCATTGTTGTTTTTATAGTATTATGTCCAAATGGAGAAGAAAAAACCTCAGATAGTTTTGATCTAGATGCTGCCATAATAGTGCCTATTGACCCAACAAAAACCAACTTAGTCCACAAAGTTTTTTTAATATTTTTACTNACTTCAATTTGTATTCCAGGACGTTTGAAAAATTCAGATAATTCCTCAACTCTTTTTGTAATGGATCCATCTTCTTCACCAAATTCAATTTTTGCAACTGGTCCAGTTTGTGAAATATGCCCAGGNCCTATTACTGACGACTCAATATATGTAGCTCCTTGTAAGACTTTTTCTTTCCCAAAGTGTTCAGATATTATGTGACCACTAGAAATACCATTTTGTATGGTTAAAATTGAAGTTTTATCGTTGATAATCGGAGAAATCAGAGGTAATGTTTCAAAATTTGAATATAACTTAGGGCTATAAAAAATCAAATCTGCTGTGGCAATATTTGAAGGATCGTCTGTAGCATTAACGTTTACTTGAAAATTACCCCAATGGCTATCAACTAACAACCCATTTTCTTTAATTTTTTTTAAGTGCTCTCCCCTAGCTACCAGTGTTACCTGTTCACCTTGATTAGCTAGCACTCCACCAAAATATCCACCTACAGCCCCAGCACCCATGATGACTACATGCATTATTTACCCCAAAATTCTTATAACTTATATTTTTTGCAACTGAAGGGTATATTATAATCCTGATAATATTAAATTGTAAGGATTATAAGAATAAATTGATGAAAAATAACAATAAAAGAATTGATAATAGAAATTTTTCTGATCTTAGGGATATTAAAATTACTTCAAATTTTTTGCCTGATTCTGAAGGATCTGCATTAATTGAGGTGGGCAACACTAAAGTTATCTGTTCTGCAACAATTGAGAAAAGGGTACCTAAATGGCTTAAGGGAAAAGGCAGTGGGTGGGTTACTGCAGAATACTCAATGCTACCAAGATCTTCAAAAGAAAGAATACAAAGAGAAAGATTTAAAGTTTCTGGTCGTACTCAAGAAATTCAAAGATTAATTGGTAGATCATTACGATCAATTATTGATCTAGATATGCTTGGTGAGATATCTATCATTATCGATTGCGATGTAATTCGTGCAGACGGGGGTACAAGAACTGCATCTATAACTGGAGCTTTCATAGCACTTAGTTTGGCTGTAAAACGTGGTTTAGATGAAAAAATATTTATAAACAATCCAATAAAAAATTTAGTTTCTGCAGTAAGTGTTGGAATAGTTGATAAAAATATATTATTAGATTTAAATTACAGTGAAGACTCTAATGCAGAAGTTGATATGAATATTGTTATGAACGATAAATTTGAATTCGTTGAAATTCAAGGAACTGCCGAAAAATCTTCATTTAATTCTGATGAGTTTTCTGAAATGATCCTAATGGCCAAAAAAGGTATAAATGAACTTTTTCAACTACAGAAAAAAGCTATATCTCAAAATTAAAAAATCTTAAGGAATTATAATGGATAAAATTACAGATATCACTGCTAGAGAAATTTTAGATTCTCGAGGTAACCCAACCATAGAAGCAACTGTTATTTTATCAAGTGGTAATACCGGTACAGCTGCTGTCCCTTCAGGAGCAAGCACAGGTAAAAGAGAGGCCGTAGAACTCCGGGACGNAGATAAAGATAGATTTTCAGGTAAAGGAGTACTAAATGCCGTAGAGAACATAAATAAAAAAATCCGAAATTTAGTCATCAACTTAGACCCTTTGAAACAAAAACAAATTGATAATATTATGATTGATTTTGATAATACAGAAAATAAAAGTAATCTTGGTGCAAACTCTATATTAGCTGTATCGTTAGCAACCATGAAATCAGCAGCAAAATGTTTAAAAATACCACTATTTGCATATATTAATCAATTATACGACCCTGATAATAAAATTTCTCTACCAGTGCCAATGATGAACATACTTAATGGAGGTGCACATGCTGAAGGATCAACAGATTTTCAAGAAATAATGATAGCTCCTATTGGATTTAATAACTTTACTGAAGCTTTAAGATGCGGAGTGGAAATATATCACGTTCTAAAAAACAACCTTCAGAAAAATAACCATGTTACTACTGTTGGAGATGAGGGAGGTTTTGCTCCACAAAACCTTACAAATAGAGAGGCCATAGATTATGTAGCACAATCTATAGAAGATGCGGGCTACATGCCTGGTAATGATGTTTATATTGCACTTGATGTAGCAGCTTCTGAATTTTACAAAAATAATAAATATCATCTAAGTAGAGAAAATAAAGTCTTAACGAGCGAGACACTAATAGATGAGTATAAAAAATTATGCGAAGAATATCCAATTTACTCCATCGAAGATGGACTATCTGAAGACGACTGGGAAGGATGGACAAACTTGACTAAAACCTTAGGAGAAAGTGTTCAACTAGTGGGCGACGATTTATTCGTTACACAAGAAAAATATCTAAAAAAAGGAATAGATAACAAATCAGCAAATTCAATTCTAATTAAACTTAACCAAGTAGGAACGGTATCAGAAACTTTAAGCGCAATTAAGTTAGCAAAAAAATCAAATTTCAATTGCATTATCAGCCATCGATCTGGTGAAACCGAAGATACAACCATATCAGATTTTGCTGTAGGGGTATCATCAGGACAGATAAAAACAGGTGCTCCAAATAGGAGTGAAAGAGTAGCAAAATATAACAGATTATTGAGTATTGAAAAAACAGTTGGTAATGATAAATATTTAGGAAAAAATATTTTATAAAATTTAGTCATAAAATTATAAGGAGAAAAATGAATAAAATTAGATTAGGAATTAACGGTTTTGGAAGAATCGGCAGGCAGGTTTTAAAAACTCTTAATGAAAACTATAAAGATTTTCTAGAAGTAGTAGCAATTAATGATTTGAGTGATATTAAGACTAGTGCACATTTACTAAAATATGACTCAACTCATGGTATTTATAATGAAAATATTGAGATAAATGACAATGGAATTATACTAAATGGCAAGCAGATAAAATTTCTTAATGAAAAGTCTCCAGAAAATATTGAGTGGGGAAATGAAGGAGTTGACATAGTTGTAGAATCGACAGGGCTATTTACTGACGCAAAATTGGCATCAGCCCATTTAGGAGGATCAGTAAAAAAAGTTATAATCTCAGCTCCAGCACAAAACGAAGATATTACTATCGTTTTAGGAGTAAATGATGGTGATTATGATACAAAAAAACATAACATTATTTCTAATGCCTCTTGTACAACAAATTGTGTTGCTCCAATGATAAAAGTATTGAATGATAATTTTGAATTAGAAAGCGCATTTATGTCCACCATACATGCTTATACAAATGACCAAAATATACTTGATCAAACCCATTCAGATTTAAGAAGAGCTAGGGCTGCATCTGCAAGTATTATTCCAACAACTACAGGTGCAGCGAAAGCAGTAACAAAAGTAATACCTTCCCTAGAAGGTAAAATCGATGGCATGGCATACCGTGTTCCGGTAATCACTAGTTCTGTAACCGATCTAACTGTAAAGTTGCATAAAGATGAGAGTATTGAAAAAATAAATGATGTATATAAAGAATCCGCATCAAATGAACTTAATGGAATTTTAGATTGCACAGATGCAGAGCTTGTATCCTCAGATTTTATTGGCAACCCATATTCTTGCACCATAGACTTACCTTCTACATCAAAAATCCCAGAATCAGGACTTTTTAAAATTGTAGGTTGGTACGACAATGAATGGGGTTATGCCTCAAGAACCTCCGATTTAGCTAACTTAATCGCAAAAAATTTATANCCATCATAATATTTGATCAATTTAAGAGTTATAATATTTAATATAGCGGGTTCGGTGTCGCTAGAAAATTAATAAATAAAGCCGAAAGGAAATATTATGACATCAACAAAGATGATTAATTCTAATCAAAGTTGGAAAGATAAAACTAAACCCAACGTAGGTGATTGGAAAGTTAAGGGTGGATTAGCTCAAATGCTAAAAGGTGGAGTGATAATGGACGTAGTCACTCCTGACGAAGCAAAAATCGCAGAAGATGCTGGAGCTGTATCGGTTATGGCTCTCGAACGTGTTCCTTCAGATATAAGAAGAGATGGCGGAGTTGCAAGAATGTCAGACCCTGATTTAGTTTCAGGTATTATAAATTCTGTATCAATACCAGTTATGGCTAAGGCTAGAATTGGGCACTTCGTAGAAGCTCAAGTTCTTGAATCTCTAGGTGTTGACTATTGTGATGAGTCTGAGGTTCTTACACCAGCTGATAATGATTTCCACATAAATAAATGGGATTTCAAAATGCCTTTTGTTTGCGGAGCAAGAAATCTAGGTGAAGCATTAAGAAGAATTGGTGAGGGAGCAGCTATGATTAGAACTAAAGGTGAAGCTGGAACAGGAGATGTTGTTCACGCAGTCACACACGCAAGACAAATACTAAGTGATATTAGAAAATTACAAAATATGCCTGAAGAAGAATTAATGTCTGCAGCAAGAGATTTTCAAGCACCATATGAACTTGTTTTAGAGGTACATAAAAATGGTAAATTACCAGTGGTGAATTTCTCTGCTGGAGGAATTGCAACTCCTTCTGATGCTGCACTAATGATGCAAATAGGTGTTGAGGGAGTATTTGTAGGCTCAGGAATATTCAAAAGTTCAAACCCTTCAAAAATGGCAGAAGCTATTGTTAAGGCAACAACTCATTATAATGACCCTGATATGCTTGCAGAAATATCAGCAGGGTTAGGTGATGCTATGCCAGGTATTGAAGCAAATAAAATTCATGAAAAAGACCAGCTTCAAACTAGAGGTTGGTAATATTGGGGNATTTTCCTGATATAAAAATAGGTGTTTTAGCTCTTCAAGGAGATTTTTATGAGCATATTGATATCCTAAGTAAAATAGATGTCAATGCTAAATTAATAAAAAAACCTGATGAGCTAGAACAGCTAGATGGTTTAATTATTCCAGGTGGCGAAAGTACCACTATTTGTAAACTAATTCGTAATTATGGTTTTGAAAAAACAATTAAAAAAAGCGTTAAAGATGGTATGGGACTTTGGGGTACATGTGCAGGCATGATTACAATAGCAAAAAAATTGAAAGATGATTATCCTAAACCATTAGGTATTATGGATATAGTAGTTGAAAGAAATTATTATGGAAGACAGGTTGATAGTTTTGAGGAAAAAGTTGTTATAGATGGACTAGATGATGAAATGTTTAATGCTATTTTTATTAGAGCACCTATAATTAGAGAAGTTGGAAAAGAGGTACAAATACTTTCTACTCATAATGAAGAAATAATTGCNGCTAAACAGGATAAAATTCTTGCTACTTCTTTTCATCCTGAACTTACTGAAGATCCACGAATACACAAGTATTTCATGAATTTATGTAGAAATGGATAAGATTATGGATAACAAATTTCACAAAAAAAATAATATTAATGAAGTAAAAGTCTTTCTAGACATATTTCCCAAAGAGATAACCAAAAATATCTTGTATGAAGATAATCACGATGACTTATTAGAGATAATACTAGACCTAGGAAGAAAACCTGAGGCTAGATATATTAATAAAACTACACTTTTGTATGACAAAGAAGTTACAAGAGAGCAGATAGTAAGTGTAATAAATAAAATTAGTAAATTTGGCGATGATAACAGAGCAGGTATTGAAAGAACATTACACAGAATTTCAGTAATTAAAAATAGACAAGGAGATCCAGTAGGAATAACCTGTAGAATCGGAAGAGCGGTATTTGGATCAGTAAAATTAATTGAAGATTTAATTTTGTCTGGTAAAAATATACTTATTTTAGGCAGGCCTGGAGTGGGTAAAACTACTATGCTTAGAGAAACTGCAAGAACTTTATCTGATAAATCTAACAAAAGAGTAGTAATAGTTGATACATCTAACGAAATTGCAGGTGATGGAGATGTCCCACATTATGCAATAGGAAAATCAAGAAGACTTCAAGTTCCCAATACACATCTACAACATAACGTAATGATTGAAGCTGTAGAAAACCACATGCCAGAAGTTATTGTTATTGACGAGATGAGTACTGAGTTGGAAGCACTGGCCGCCAGAACAATTGCAGAAAGAGGAGTACAACTTATCGCTACTGCTCACGGCAACACATTATCAAATGTAATTTCAAATCCTACTTTGTCAGACCTAATTGGAGGAACTCAAACAGTAACCTTGGGAGATTTAGAAGCAAGAAAAAGAAAATCTCAAAAAACTGTATTAGAAAGAAAACATCATCCAACTTTTGAAATCGTTGTAGAAATTAAAGATAGAAATATAGTTGTTATTAATTCAGATGTAAAAACTGCAGTAGATAGAAGCCTGAGAGGCCTTTTATATAAAGAAGAAATTAGAAAATTGAATGAAAATGATGAAGTAGAAATAATAATTGAAAATAAGGAAAATTCTAACTCTATATTTAAACCAGCACCCTTTCAATTGAATGATTTTCATTATAATAACATTCAGCAAAACTTAAAAGAAAATTTTCAGGATATAAAAAATGATAATCACTTAGAAAAAGAAATATCTAATTCTTTTAATACAAGAATTTACCCTTTTGGAATCAGTAAAAGTGCATTAATTGAATTAGCACAAAAAAATAAAATTCCTATACAAATCGTTGATTTTCCAGAAAATGCAGAGGTTTTTGTAACGACAAAATCTCACTACAGCAGGAGACCAAATATTATAAAAAATGCTGAAAAAGTTGGTATAAGCGTGAATGTTCTAAGAAAAGCCAGTAAGGAACAAATGAAGCAATTTTTAGAAAGATTTATGAATAGTCGCGATTACCAACAGGAAAAAACTAACGACTCAAAAAAAATGGCAATTTATGAAGCAGAAGTTGGCATAAGTAAAATCATTAATGGAAATGAAAAAATCAAACTTCATCCTCAATCTGCAAATATAAGAAAAATGCAGCACGATATAGTAAGTAGAAGCAACTTAAGTTCTAGAAGTGTTGGTAAAGAACCTAATAGAAGAGTTATTATCTCAAAAAACAAGATATAATTTCAAATAAATATTTAAGAGAATTCTAATTTGAAAAATAGCAATCAACATTCTTTAGATTTTGGAGATATTGCTCCAAAACTAGAAAAAATAAATGTAAAAAAAGGCTTATTAATTACTTTTGAAGGTGGGGAAGGTGTTGGAAAATCTACTCAAGCTAATAACTTATATCAACAACTTGAAAAATATGGGGTAGATTCTATAATAACTCAAGAACCAGGAGGTAGTTTATTAGGTAACAGCATTAGAAAATGGATAAAAAGTTCAGGAAATATTTCTCCTTTGTCAGAAACACTACTATTTGAAGCAGCCCGATCACAAATTATGACAGAAATAATCATGCCAGCATTAAAACAAAATAAAGTTGTAATAGTAGATAGATTTATTGATTCTACTATTTCATATCAAGGATTTGGGCACGGATTAGATATTGAAGTTATTAATAAGTTAAATAAAATAGCCACAAAAAATATTACTCCAGACTTAACTATACTTTTAGACATTGATCCTGAAATTGCACTTTCCAGAGTTTCAAATCAAACTGACTTATTCACTGAAGAAAAAAATATAAAAAAAAGAGTAGATTCTGAAAATCAGAGAAGATTTGAACAATCACCCTTAGAGTTTCATAAGAAAGTTAGAGAAGGGTACCTTTCGACATCAAAAAATGAAAAAAGATGGTATGTAATAAATGCTAATCAAAAAAGTGATGACATATCCAAATTAATACTTGATATAACAAAAAAACTTTTAATAAAAAATGGAGTATCTGAAATTAGATTAGAAGATTAAGTTATAATAATTAATTAAGCATAAAGATTAGAGGTGAATTGTGAAAAAAAATGATCTTAAGAAAAAATTAAACTCAGGTACATCCGCCATAGGGCCTTTTATTGGTTTCCCATCACCTGGATTGGTTGAATATATGGGTTGGTTAGGATTTGATTTTGTTGTTATTGATTGTGAGCATGGCCCAATGGATTATGAAACCGCTGAAAATATGATTCGTGCAGCAGAGCTTTCTGACATAACACCTATTCTAAGAATAGGACTAAATGAACAGCAAAATATTCAAAGATATCTAGATGCAGGAGCTAGCGGGGTCATGATACCTCTTATTAATTCTGGAGATGATGCACAAAAAGTCGTAGATTCCGTAAAATATCCTCCTATAGGTAAAAGAGGAGCATTTTCAGGAAGGAGTGCAGAATGGGGACTTCAGAATATGGCTGAGTATATTAGAGAAGCTAATGAAGAAACATTTATCTCACTACAAATAGAAACTATTGAGGGTGTCAAAAATCATAAAGATATTATTACAACTGATAATGCAGATGCAATATTTTTAGGTCCTGGAGACTTATCAGTTAATTTCGGAATGCCGGGTGATACAATGAACCCGAAAGTACTAGACACAATTGAAGAATTATCCGTAAAAATAAAAGCTGCAGGAAAACACACAGGAACTCTAGGGGTTACAGTTGAACAAACTGCATATTGGTTAGAAAGAGATATAAACTGGATAGTAAGTTCAGATAAAAAATTTATCCAAGCAGGGGTAAATTCATATTTAGATGCGATAAAATCTCAACTTAAAGAAACTCCTAGTAGTTTTTAAAATTGATGCGATTCACCCCAAGAGATGCTATTAATCAAAGGTTTTTCAGCTCAGATAAAAATACAAATGATTTTAAAGTAGGGGAAAAAATTATATTTACTTGGTCTGATGATTGGGCTAATTTTATATCAGAAAAAATAAACGCTAGTCATCATGATACTACTATGTATAATAGTTCATATTGGTTTAAGACAAACATAGAAAAAAATATTTCTGTAGTTCATGCTCCAATTGGTTCTCCTGGGACAGTAATGTTTTTAGAAGATTTAATTACATGTGGTGCTAAACAGATTATTGGTCTTGGTGCTGCAGGAAGTCTAAAAAAAGATTTTCAAATAGGAGACATACTCATTCCTTATTTTTGTAAAATTATAGATGAAGGAACATCTCAACATTACAAAATTAAAGGTGAAATTAAACCAGATGAAAAATTATACAATCGATTAAAAAATATTTTTATCAATTCAGATATTAATTTAGGAGTAGGAGACTGGTGGACAACTGATGGATTTTATCGTGAATCTAAAAACGATATAAAGGAATATTCGAATCAGGGGATTTTAGGTGTAGATATGGAAACATCAGCAATGTATAAATTAGGTATCTTTAGAAAAGTTTCTATTTGCAATTTATTAATTGTCAGTGATGAACTATATAAGGAATGGAAATACGGAGTTAGTTCAAAAAGATTTCAGACTAATTATCTAAAAATAATTAGCCTCTTAAGCTCTTGGATTTTAAATTAGTTCTTCCAGCTTAGGATTATATCTTTGTCATGATTAAATGCTAAATCTGGCAAATTATCAAAATCAGCAATCATAATATCATAATTTTCATCATCATTTTTTTTTGGTTCACCAGATATAATTTTGGCTTCGTAGACTATGAAAATTACTGGATTATTTTCCTCTGAATAAATTCCAACTAACTTAACTATTTCACATTTAATATCACATTCCTCTAGCAATTCTCTTCTGAGGGCTTCCTCCACTACTTCACCTCTATTGACATACCCAGAAGGAAAAGTCCATTTTCCTAAGCCTGGTTCAATGGCTCTTTGGACTAAAATAATTCCAGATTTATAGGGAATTATTGCGCCTACTGCTACTTTTGGATCTGACCACATAATTAATTTTTACTGATGAATATTACTTAATTAATTCAACTCTATCATAAACAAATTTTTTATAAATGATATAAATTGAAGATATGTTAATAATTATTATGAAAAATAAAAATATTAATAAAGGTATAAAATTCCATTGAAAAATAATTGGAGGAAGAGGCAAATTTCCATCGTAGAAATAATTTATCCCAGATATAGAAAATTTAGCTGAGTAGTGTCCAGTAACTATACCTATAATTACGCCAAAAAATAACAAAAATATATTTTCAAATATCAGTGATAGAATAAAACTTTTTCTTGAAATACCAATAGATTTCAATATGAATGCATCCTTTTTATTATTATTATAGGAAGCAAAAAAATATGAATAAAAAGATAATATTAAAGTTAAAATACTTAATGATATGGCAAGATAATATGTTACTTCCCAACCTAATATCGTTATAGGGTCAACTAAAGTTTGATTTAAATTTTCATCAGCATCTTTTATAGTTGATGACATAAAAAGGCTATTAATTTCATTTTTTACCTCGGCTTTTTTTCTCTCATCAATATCTATAAAAAATTCGTTCTCAGAAATATTTACCATGCCTCTAAATTCTAAGAAATCTAGCAAACTATTTATGTCTATAATTATGAATGGTTGATCACTTGAATCTAAAGTTGGAAAATTTTTTAAAATTGCAACAATTTCAACAGGAACAAATCCTCCATATACCTGTATAACATCATAATCACCAATATCATTTTCTGTTAATTCTAAGTAATTTTTTGAAACAGCAATAGGTATTGGTTTACCAGTAGAATTTCTATATATTCCTCTTACACCAACCACAGTGCCAATATCTAAATCAACCTTTGCGAAATTATTCTGATTATCAACAATTATATTAATCTTGTCATCTAATCCATTTGATGTAGGAATAGTAGACCAATAATTTTCACCTTCAAAATCAATTAAATTATTTTCTTGATTTAATCCTACTGCCTTAACTTGATCAATATACCATTCAGTGGGTGTACCTGTGTCACCAGAAACTGGCATATAAGTTTGAAGAGAAACTATTTCAATAGGCGGCTCAAGATGAGTGGGAATTTCCCCTAACTTCTCAGTCCATTCTGACTCAATTTGACCAAGAGTCACAGTTACTTTTCTATTTTTAGAATCTTCAAGAATAATCCAAAAGAAATGATCCTTAACGTAAGGCTGTTGTTTACTAATCGCAGAAAGATGAGTCGCCCCGTTAGGAATAGTGATGGGTAAAGGATCTGTTGGTTTTGTAATTTTTTCAAATAATTTTGTTTTACTTAACTTAGAAAAATCTTCTCTGAACCAAATAAAATGATCTATATTTTGAGTATCTAATCCAAGTAGTGTAAAATTAGGTCCTTGCTGAGTAGTACCTATTATTCCAGTTTCTCGAAAAGCAGAAGAAACATAGTTCGTTCCATCAATATTCTTTAAAGTTAATATATCGTCTTGAGAAATTGATTCCCTAATAATAAGTCGCAAGTCTGAAGGTATATCATATAATACTTTTTCTATACTACTTCTATTTAATGTAGATGTTAGGCCTCCAAGCATAATTGCTAAGCTCACAATAAAAATAGTTAATAGCAAGCTTAATGAATACCAATTAAAGTTTCTTCTTAGTCTTACAAAAGCAAGGAATATACCAGTATTAGAAGTATGCTTAGATAAATAATAAAATAAATTTATTATCAATGGAAAAACTCTAATTATTATTAATAATACTCCCAACAAAAACATTACTGGAGCCATCAATATAGCAATATCAATACTTAAGTTCCCATCCAAATCATTATAAATAATTCCTTTTGTGACCAGCTCCCATATAAAAACTACAAAAAGTAAAAGTAATAAGTAATCAATAAAAAATTTATGGAAAAAGCTTTTAGAAGTAGAATAAATTTGAGTACTCACATTTATTGATATTTTTGAAAATATTTTTTCAAATAATGGTAATAATAGAACAAGTAAAACTATAATATTCATCAGAAAAACATAAAAATAAATTTTTAGATTTAAATTAATGTAGAGATTTTCCCCATTATTTATAGAGTGAAAAAAAGAAAAATTACTAGAAATAATTAGCAAATGATATGCAATAAAAGTACCTATAATTCCAGGAATAAAAACAATAAAAAATGACTCGAATAAAGAAATATTAAATAATTGTCTAAAAGATAGACCTCTTGAGAGAAAAACCGATATTTCAATTGTTCTTTTATTGTAAATAATCTTTGAAATTAAGAATACATAAAATAATACAAATACTATTGAAAAGGAACCAATAATATACATAGGTAATTTTAAGAATAAAATTTTATTTTCTACTCTTTCTATTGTTGGAATAATACTTACAAAAACATTAGATCGAGGAATTTTAGTAGATATCTCATTTTTGAAATCCCTTAAATCATTCAAAATATTTTTAGTACTATTAGATAATATTTTATTTGTGTCAACGTGGAAAAATTTTTGGTACTTAATTGGCAAGCCTGCATTTGATGATTCTATTCCATTGATAAATGAATCTATATCTGTAAATAAAACAATAGGGCGTTCTCTACCTCCAAACATCATAGGTGGATCAGGATCTAATATAATAGATGGGTCACCATTCCAAAATTCATTATAGGAATCTTTTACATC